>JAGYMT010000352.1 GCA_018400335.1 Kiritimatiellia bacterium
ATCAACCTTGCCGCCGGATATGCGTTCTTCGCCGTCAATATCGGTCTGGCCGGATTCAACCGCGCCGGCATCGCCCACGGCGCGGCAGGGGGAGGCCGTGAGGATGTGCGGGTTATTGATGCCCGCCATGAGCGGGTCGGCGTCAATGTTGCCGGTCCCGGGCGGCAAAGGAGTGGAACAGGAATGGCTGATAGTGCTCGCGGTCTCTTTATAATAGTTGTCGCTCTCCGCCATGTCGGCTTTATTGAAATAAGCGATGCAGTTATGGAGAATCCCTCCGACCAAATAGACCCCGCCTCCTTCGCCTTCCGCGGTGTTCTTGATGAAAGTGCAGTTCTGCGCCGTTGCCTCGTTGAGATAAAGCCCTCCTCCGCCCCATGAATAGTTCTCGGCGAAGAAGCAGTTATCCATCAGCGCTCCCCACTTGGCATGCACTCCGCCGCCAAAAGAACCGCTCGAATTGTTCATGACCACGCAACGGGACATGCGCGTGGAAGCTCCATCCATTTCAACGCCGCCGCCCCACTTGACCGCCTGGTTCCCGGTCACGCGGCAGTCTTCCATCACGCCGTAGCGCTCCACGTGCGCGCCGCCGCCCTGCAAGCCGGACGTGTTGCCGGTGATGACGCAATGCCGCACCGTTCCGTAGTCGAGGAACAACCCTCCGCCCTGCTCCTCAGCGTAGCCGCCGGCGATGGTTACGCGCTCCAGCACGGCGCCCTGGGCCGACACGGTGAATATCCTGTTGCTGCCGCCGCCGGTGAAGACGGTATCATCCTCGGCCCCAACACCGCGAACCGTGACGCTCCTGTTGATGAACACTTCCGTGGCGCAATCATGCGAGCCTGTCTGCACCATGACGACCCCGCCGCCGTCGTAGCAGGCGTCAATGGCATCCTGAAGATTGGTGGCCGCCGTCGTCCAGTTGGTGAAGGGGACAACATGGCTCCCCGCCGGGTCGAAATAGTTGGTGAATGACGAAACGATCGTGACAGTAGCGGTAACGGCGCCGGACTCGAACCTGTTGGTCGCCGACAGGACCATGGAGTATGTGCCGGTCGTGTCCCATGCGTAGGTCCAGTCCGACGTATTGGTCATGCCCATGGTTTCGCCGGGGATTTCCACGTCCCAGGAATGCACGTCGGCCTTGCCGCCGATGGCGGAGCGAAACCGGAGCGTGGAGTTCACGAGCGCATTGGTGAACGGGGCGTCAATGGCCATATCAAGCGCGCCGAGGATATTCGTGGACACAAACTGGTCGCAGCCGATATCCACGGCGTCGCCCCAATCCCGCGGCTCGCCGTCAATATCGGTCTCGCCTTCTTCGATGACCGCGTCAGTTCCGGCGCCGCGGCAGGGCGAGGCGCCGAGTATGTGCGCGTTGTTCAATCCGACCAGCATCGGAGGTTCGGAAATATTGCCTGTCCCTCCGGACAACGGAGCGATACAGCAGTGGTCAAACGGATAGGAATCGGTTCTCACATAATAATTGCTGCCGACCGGCGCCGTATTGTGATAAATGATGGTATTGACGACAGTGCTCAATTCTTGTCCGCTCCCCGGGTCGGCCGGATCCTTGAATCCACCGCCCACTCCATAACTCTCGTTCCAGACGATCATGCAATTGATGACTGCGCCTTCATCCGCGTAAATCCCGCCGCCCGAACAAGTGGAATCGTTCACCAGATTTCCGCTGATCAAGCTGTTGCGGATCGTGGCTTTTATCAGTTGAACGCCGCCGCCTATACTTGCCGTATTATCGAGAATCAGGCAACGATCTACAAGACCGCCCGTTGCAGAGATGCCGCCGCCTATTATTCCGGTGTTGCCCTGAATCACACAGTCGGAGACCAATCCGCCTTTACGACAGTAGACGGCCGACCCGGCGCAGCCCGTTATCACGCAGTTCGAGACCGTTCCGGAATTGAAAATCGCCGCGCCTCCTCCCAAGTTGTCATTGTCTCCAAACGCGCTCATCCATGTTCCGCCGTTGGTTAGCGTGAAGCCTGAAATCATGGCGCCGTCGGATAGGAAGACGCAACGCACCGCCTCCTTGCCATCAACGATATGGCCGCGAATCGCCGTGACTGACGGACCATTGACGCTCCGCACCGTCATGGCTTTTGTCATCGCCACGCGGTTGGTGAGGTTTCCATCGGCGACCCGTCCCCCCGCCTCGTACACGCCGTTGGAGACCAGCACCATGTCGCCGGCGTCCGCCGCGTCCACGGCGTCCTGGATGTTGCTGGCCGCGGTCGCCCAGCCCGTGTAGGGGGCGGACGGCGCCTGCCCCGCCTGCGCCACGTAGCGGAATGTCTGGGCAACGCCGTTTCCGGCGACCACCGTTATGCCTGTAATTACAAACAGCGCGCCAAGAACAAAACTTTTTGAGCTCAATCAAACCTCCATTAAGAAGAACATTACGAAAACAGAACAAGCCTAATTGTTTCATTATACCGCAGCTGCCAATAAAACCAAGAAAAAGATGAACCTATAAAGACGGGCTTGCATTGTACATTCGCTGTCTATACATTGATCTCATGCGAGATGAATGGAATCCGGACAAGAACGAATGGTTGAAGCGTGAAAGGAACGTAGAAGAGCAGGAACTGCTTGAGGCTTACGAACAGGAAAAGCTGAAGATAACGGCGCCATCCAGACAGGAGATTGCCAGAATCAAGAATGCAAGAGAACTTATAACCGGCTATTAAAAGAAGGTGTCAAGAAGAAATGAGGTACAAGATAGGAACATTATAGCCACAAAGAGTCACAAAGCGCCGTCGCCTGAAGGCTATGGCGGCTCAAGGAAGTCACAAAAAAGGTTTTCAGA
>JAGYMT010000353.1 GCA_018400335.1 Kiritimatiellia bacterium
TTTCATGTATTGCTTTTGCCTCCGTTTGGTCCGTCAGAATTCTCGCTCCATGCGGGCATGGTGAAATAGAATGTCGTTCCCTTCTCCTCGCTCGATTCCAAACTTATCGTTCCGCCATGCGACTCCACGATGTGTCTGGTTATGAAAAGGCCGAGCCCGGTTCCGCGCTGTTTGTTGTCGCCATGTTCCACGCGGAAGAACTTCTGAAACATCTTCTCCTGCATGTCAGGCGGGATGGGCGAGCCCTCGTTATGCACGGAAAATTTGATAAAGCCGTCAGCCTGTCCGGCCGCCACCGTTATTGTGCTGCCGCGCGTCCCATACTTGACCGCGTTGCTGATCAGGTTCTCAAAGATCTCTCTGGTCATGTTGAGGTCGGCCCGGATCTCCAGGTCGTAGCCGATACTGTCGCTGATGGTCATGTTCTCGGCCTGGATGCTTGCCTCCATGGAGTCCGCAAGCGGCATCAAGATATCCTCCTTCACGCTCACGCGGGAAAGGGAAGGCGCGAGCTCCTGATTCTCGATGCGGGAGAGGTTCAGATAGTGCCGGACCATTTCCACAATCCTGTTCACGTTCTTCTCGCATATGAGCATCGCCTTCTCCTGTTTCTCCGTAAGCGGCCCGAGCTTGAGCTGGCGCATGAGGTACAGGTAGTTCACGACGCTGCTGATCGGGCTCTTCAGCTCGTGGGACACAAAGCCGAGCGTTTCCATGTAGCTCTGGTTGGTAGCCTTCAGCCGGTTTTCCCGCTCGACGAGCTTGGCGGACATGTCGTTGAACGCCAGGATCAGCGCGCCGACCTCGTCACAGGCGGACTCGGCGGGGACCTTGATCACCCCGTTCCCGTTGGACATGTGCCTCGTGGCGCTCACCAGTCTGTGGATAGGGCGAGAGAGCCTGTTCGCGATCCAGAATGCGATAACAAGCGAAACGAGGAGTGCAAACACGCAGAGAAGCAGGTATTGAATTATCGTGCGGCGTCCGTAATCCATAAACGGCTGACGAAGAATGCCCACGTACAACATGCCGACTGTTTTGCCGTCAACATCCTTGATGGGATCGTAGGCGGTGAGATAGCGGTTGTTGACAACGAATGCCTCGCCCACCCAGGACTTGGCGTTGTCCAGGACCTGATTCGCCACCTCCTTCGAGACCCGCGTTCCAAGCGCGCGGTTCCCGTTCCGCTTGAGAACCGTGGTGGAGATGCGGATGTCGTCAAGGAAGATCGTGGTGGCGCCGAGCGGGGTTCCTTCGTACTTCTCATCGCCGTAGATAATACTGCTCATGCGGTCGGCCATGGCCAGGTTCCTATTCAAGAGAATGCCGCCGTAGACCACCGCCTCCACACCGGCCGCGCCCCGGATAGGCGCGGCTGTAATCATAATCATGCCCCGGTCCTCGACGGTTTTTGAAATCATTCTGGAATGCGGGGTGTCCTCCAGCTCGAGAAACGCCTGCTCGGCAAGACCGTCGGCCTCGAGCTTGAGCCCGGGCCGGGACCAGAGCACGATGCCGGAGACGCGCTCACCCGCAAGCGCATGGGCGATAGCCGGGTCGTGCAGCCTGCTGTCGCCCGTGTTAAAAGGAGGGGTAGAGCGGAACACAACAGTGCCGTCCGCGGCGGCGACCCCCAGAAAATCCAAGCCGAACCGCCTGCGGATGGTCTCGAGCCGGCTGCGGAGATCGGGGCTCGACCAGTCTCCCTCCCGGCAACTGTCCCGCACCTCGCGCTTGCCCTCGACCAGGGCAACGACCGTTTCAATCTGCTCCAGACGGCCGTTAAAGACCGACCACGCGCTGAGCAGGTCGAAGCGCACCTTGTTCTGGGCCTCGTCCATTATCCGCCGCTTGATCGTAACGAAGCCGAACAGCGCTGATAACACCGTGAACATGAGAACGATGATGGCGAAGCCTTTGAATAATCTTGTTCTCAACATCGCTTGAATCTCCGGTATTCCAAAAAACTCATCTGCTCAAAGGGCGCTTGATCGAGTGGCCGAGCTCCAGCATTCCCGCCACCAGGCGGCCCTCCACCATTCTAATATGCTTCGGAACCACAATGTGAATGAACGAAAGGTTGAAGATGCCCCGGATGCCTGCGAGCACCATGATGTCCGCCACCGCCTGCGCCGCGGATGCGGGCACCGCTATTATGCCTATATCCACGCCTTCATTGTGAATCATCCTCGCCATTTCGACCATCGGGCGGACGACCAGTTTTCCGACCTTCTTGTCTATCTTGCGCCCGTCGGTGTCAAAAATTCCGCAAATCCTGATGCCAAGCCGCGGAAGGTTGCCGTGCAAGGCCAGGGCCTTGCCGAGGTTGCCGGCGCCCACGACCACGGCGGTCCACCCGACATCCGCGCCGAGAAAACTGACCAGTCCGTCGTGCAGCCGCTCCGTCCGGTACCCCCTGTTCGTAACGCCCCCGACGTCTAACCTCGCAAGGTCCCTGCGCACGGTGGCCCCGGTTATCCCCAGCGCATCGGCTATCTCGCGCGAAGACACCCACTCAGTGCCCTCCTTGCAGAAACCCTGGGCGCAGGTGAGGTATTTCGTCAGCCTCGAAACCACCACACCGGGTATTCCGCGTCTTGTCTCCTCGGCATCCATTCGCTTCCTCCGCGCCCCTTTTATCTCTTGAAAGCGCGGACTCTATCCTCGCCCGCAGCGCTTGTCAAGCCCCATTAGTGAAATATTTCACAATTATTTCCGAGCCTGATAACGCCTTGCTTTGCCGCGCCGGGCGGTGTATAATAATTGGCATATTTTCAACAGGTCCGCGCATTAAATGCAAGAGAACTTGTAACCGGCTGCTGAA
>JAGYMT010000354.1 GCA_018400335.1 Kiritimatiellia bacterium
TGCTCGCTCTGATGAGCGAGGAATATGTGAAAACGAAAATCAGCCAACAATCGAGTGGAGCGTATTCCGACCCTGCGGCGGGCTCGAAATCCGCTCACCCGTGACGTTGGCCAAGGAAAAGATGACTTGCAAGCCGTGGACGAAAATGAGAGATTAACTCACATGAAAGCTTCATTCACATACTGGAAGGAATCGGACGGACGCTATCTCGGCTACCTGAACGATTACCCCGACCATTGGACGCAAGGAGAGAACCTCGACGATTTGAAGGAAAATCTACGTGATCTCCTTGAAATCTTCGGCGCCGAGGAAATCCCGGGGATTCGGAAGGTGGAAGAGCTGGAGTATGCATGACAGCTATGAAGGCAAGGGGACAGGACAAGCCGATCAAGATCGGATCGCGATTGGAGATTTTCGTTGACCGGCTTCTCGTGGAACAAATGGATGGACTGGAGTTCCGCCTGCACGAGCCGCAACGCGAACCGCTACCCGCCTCTCCGGTCATCGGAAGTTACATGACAGTGATTCTGGACGACGGCATCTATCGGGCCTACTACCGCGGAGACGACCCCGGATACACCGGCGGCCGCAACTTCAGCGGACATCCCGGCGAAATCACATGCTACGCTGAAAGCCGCGACGGGCGAGAGTGGATTTTTCCAAAACTCGGCCTGCTCGAAATAGACGGCACGAGAGAAAACAACACGATACTGGCGGGCTTGCCGCCTTTCAGCCACAACTTTTCACCTTTCCTCGACATGAACCCGGCCGCCAAACCGGAAGAGCGCTTTAAGGCGATAGCCGGGCATCCCGGGTCCCAGGCCGGGTCGAAGGACGGGCTTCACACCTTCGTGTCAGCGGACGGCATCCGCTGGAGGAAAAGCAGCCCTGAACCGGTAATTCCCTACGACCCTTCATGGTCTCATGCATTTGATTCTCAAAACGTGGCCTTTTGGTCCGAGACGGAGCAGCTCTACATGTGCTATTTCCGCACATGGACCGCTCATGAGCAGTCGGCATCGAAAGACGCAGCGGGGAAGAGCCGGGAGGCCGGCTACGGGCTGCGAAGCATTTCCCGCGCCGCTTCACCCGATTTCATGAGCTGGAGCGCGCCCGTTGCCATGAATCCCAATCTGCCCGGAGAACACCTCTACACGAGCCAAGCACATCCTTACTTCCGCGCTCCACACATTTACGTGGCGCTGCCCTCCAGATACATAGCCGGCAGGGTCGGCGCCGAAAAGGCAGATGCTATGAAGGGATCAACGGATATTCTCTTTATGGCATCACGCGCCGGCTCGGACACATTCGAACGCCTCTTCACGGAGGCTTTCATCCGTCCGGGGCTCGACCACGCAAGATGGGAGAGCAGAGCCAATTACGTGGCGCTCAACGTGGTTCCGACGGGGGCCGACGAGATTTCAATCTATCACAGCAGCAGCGGACACCGCTATACGCTTCGAACGGACGGCTTCATTTCCGTACGCGCGGGATCCGACATAGGCGAACTTCTCACCAAGCCAATCGTGTTCAACGGCGCCGAGCTGGTTGTTAATTTCAGCACCTCGGCCGGCGGCAGCCTCAGCGTTGAGATCACAGATGCCGCAGGCGCCCCGCTGTCCGGCCTGCATCTCGACGATTGCATCGAGATTGTTGGCGACGCTGTCGAACACACGGTGAAATGGAAGAACATGAAGGACCTCTCCGCTTCGTCCGGCAGGCCCGTGAGGCTCAGGTTCGTGATGAAAGAGGCTAACCTTTTTTCATTCCGGTTCCGCGAGTCAAGGTAATCGCAAAGCGCTACGTCAGCAGCCGGTTCAATCCTCGATTTTCACCAGATCAATGCCGGCCGCGGCGGCAAGCATCACTTCGATCTTTTGCAAACTTTTCAACTCCGCAAGAGGTTAAGAAATCGCTTTCCAGGCGGCACGGGCACCCGTCTGCCTGTGCGTGACCGCACGCAGACAGGCTGAAACCGGTCTGAAGGGGGGGGCTTTTATGGTGTCAATACAATCACCGGGCACTCGGAGCCTGTGCCACTGCGCTGAGAAAGTTCTATGTGACCCAAAAACAGAGGTTCCGGTTAGTCCTGTCGAGATTGGCAAGTGCTCCTGACGTTCCGGCCGACCCACGTGATGCGAGATGAGCATTCTGTTTTCCCCGAAGAATCATATTGCCGTCATGGCCCCATTATGATACGAATAAGCCACACGTAAGGAGGATCAGAGATGCCGCAAATCATACCAATCAGGGACTTGAAGAATACGGCTGAGATTTCACACAAGTGCCGACTGCCGAACCAGACGCTTCAGTGAAACCGCCAGAGGCGGTTCGCTGAAGCGAACACGCCGGGAGGAAAGATATGGGAGCGCTTGAAACGTTTCTGGGTATGCTTGCTCTTCTGATTTTCGGCGTTCTGATCGTCATTCCCATCCTCGCGATCATTGCCTTCGTCCGTAGCGGAAGGGTTGAAAAAAGAATGAATGAGCTCGAGGCGCGGCTTTCGGCCATGTCCGGAACCGAACCGGCTCCATCAGCTCCCGCCCAGACGCCGGCTTCCGTCGAAACGCCGCCCGTTGCTCGGATGTCAGCTCCCGCTGCAATCGCAATCGTGTCGGAAAGGCAAACGCCTCCGCCTGTTGCGGAAACGCCTGTTCCAGCGCCGACTCAACCCGCGGTTCGCGCGAAAGGGCAGGCGGCATCCGGAATCGAGACACAGATCGGGATACGCGTGGCGGCGTGGGTCGGCATTGCGATGCTGCTGATCGGCTCCGGCTTCTTCATCACCTATGCCATTCAGCGGCAGTGGATGAGCCCGGGTA
>JAGYMT010000355.1 GCA_018400335.1 Kiritimatiellia bacterium
CGCTCTGGAACACACCCCGCCGGGCACTGGTGTGATCAGGCTCGCCTTCTCCTTAACAGCCTCGAAATCCACGTCACCGACGAGCCTGAACCCGCTCTTCTTACTGGTATCCTCGACCCTGTTCACTCCCACGTCAATCACAACCGCGCCCGCCTTGACCATATCGGCTCCGATCATGTTCGGCCTGCCCGCCGCGGCGATAAGGATATCCGCCTGTCGCGTGAAAACGGCAATGTCCTTAGTGCCCGTATGACACACCGTGACGGTGGCATTTCCGGTCCTCGCCGCCTGTAGCAGCATGTTCGCGAGCGGCCTGCCTACCAGGTTGCTTCGGCCTATGATCACCACATGAGCGCCCTCTATCTCGACGCCGCTTCTGACCAGCAATTGCACCACGCCCCGCGGCGTGCAGGGGAGGAACGCCTTCTTACCCATGACCATGCGTCCCACGTTCACCGGGTGAAAACCGTCAACATCCTTGTCCGGATCAATCGCCATGAGCAGCTCGGACGGATCAAGGTGCTTGGGCAGCGGAAGCTGCACGAGGATTCCGCTGATCTTCGGATCCGCATTCATCTTCTTGACCAGGTTTATCAGGTCGGCCTGCGAAGCATCGCCCGGCAGACGGTTATCGTCGGAATAGATTCCGATTTCCTCACAGGCCCGCTCCTTCGCGGTGACGTAGGATTTCGATGCCGGATCATCTCCCACCAGTATAACGCCAAGGCCCGGAACGATTCCCTTTTCCTTAAGCTTCGCCACCTCGTCCCTGAGCTCGGCGCGAATGTCCTGCGCCACCTGTTTGCCGTCAATAATCTGAGCCGTCATTCACATCTCCTTTCAGAACAAGCCCTTCACTCTGCCTGTCTTCACATCCACATCTATATTTCTGAACGCCGGGTTCGAGCAGGTGCCGGGCATCAACTTGATCGCGCCGGCAACCGGCACGATGAACCCCGCTCCCCTATAGATAAGGACATCATTGATCGGCAGTGTCCAGCCCGTCGGCCTGCCCTTGATGTCAGGGTCGTGCGACAGGCTCAGGTGCGTCTTAACCATGCAAGTCCCGAGCCTGGCCGTCTCCGGGTCGGCCTCGAACTTCTTCAACTTCTCGCCGGCCTTATCGGAGAACGTAACGCCGTCCGCCCCGTACACTTCCTTTGCTATCAGCTCTATTCTGCGGCGCAACGGCGTATTGAGCTCGTAGAGGAAGCGGAAGTCGTTCTTTTCGTTGCAGGCCGAAATCACCGCCTCGGCCAGCTCAATAGCGCCTTCGCCGCCCTTGAGCCAGTGGGTTGAGACCGCACACAAAGCTCCATTCTGCTCGGCGATCTTCTTGATGAGCGCGATCTCGCTCTTCGTATCCGTGTGGAAACTGTTGATGCAGACAACCGGGCGGACGCCGCTCTTCTTCACGGTTTCGATATGCGCAACGAGGTTTTCGCAGCCGGCCTCCAGCAGAGCGAGATTCTCCCTGGCGTAGACCTCGTCAAGCGGGAGCCCCGGCTTGACCGTCGGCCCGCCGCCGTGCATCTTGAGTGCGCGCACCGTGGCGGTTACCACCACGGCATTGGGCTTGAGCCCGGAGAAGCGGCACTTGAGATTCCAGAACTTTTCGAACCCGATATCGGCGCCGAACCCGCTTTCGGTTACGTGGTAGTCACCGAGCCGCGTGCCCAGCTCATCGGCGATAATCGAGCTCTGGCCTATTGCTATGTTGGCGAACGGACCGGCATGCACGAACACCGGCTGACCCTCGATGGTCTGCAGCAGGTTCGGGTTCATGGCGTCCACCATCCATGCCGTCATGGCGCCGTCAACTTCAAGATCGGCAGTGGTGACCTCCTTGCCCTGTTTGTCATAGGCAACCACGATCCTGGCCATGCGGGCACGCAGGTCTTCGAGATCCTTGGCTACGGCGAGGATAGCCATGATCTCGCTTGACACGGTTATCTGGAACCCCGAGTCCATCTCGAAGCCGTCCAGCTTGCCGCCCTTGCCTATGGTGATGTTTCTCAGCGCCTGCGCGCAGAAATCAATCGCCCATTTCATTTCGACACGGCCCGGATCTATATCGAGCCGCTTGATGCCGCTCTTCGCCAGGCGCGCGTCATCGTAATTCTTCTCGTGCTGCATCCGCGAGGTCAGCGCCACCATGGCAAGATTGTGCGCGTTGGTGATCGAATCAATATCGCCCGTCAGGCGGATCGAAAAGGCGGTGAGCGGTATGCACTGGGCGAGGCCTCCGCCCGCCGCGGAACCCTTGATGTTGAACGTGGGCCCGCCGCTGGGCTGACGAATCGCGCCAACCACCCTCTTCCCCAGCTTGCCGAGTCCCTCGATAAGCCCCATCGAGGTGGTCGTCTTTCCCTCGCCCAGGGGGGTCGGCGTAATCGCGGTCACGTCAATATATTTGCCCTGCGGAGCGCCCTTGAGACGATCCATGACGCGCATGTAATCCACGCGCCCTATCTGTCTGCCCATGGGAATCAGTTCGTCTTCCCGTAGCCCCAGGTCCGATGCAAGCGCCGCAAAAGGCTTCATGTTCGCTTCCGCGGCCTCAGCTATCTGCCAGTCCTTCATCTTGGTTGGATCGAGTTTCATACCATTCCCTTCATGCAATGTTTCGCACTTGTTCAATCAACATCTCGTTGGTCGGAACCGCGATGCCCAGCGCTCGGGCATCCACAACGACAACACCGTTTATCGCGTCCACCTCGGTCATCCTCCCCCTGCGCACATCCTGCAGCATGGACGATATGTTCCGCGCGGTGTGCCGGCAAACCCGTTCGACCTCATCTACGGGATCGTCGTAGGCCAGA
>JAGYMT010000356.1 GCA_018400335.1 Kiritimatiellia bacterium
GCGGCGAGTTCCACAAGGGAAGCCGGGCTTTCGTCCTCAAGCTCCTCAAACGCCAGAATGGCGCCCTGCTGCCTGTTCCGCTCGCGCTCCATCGCCCGAAGCGCCTTAAGAGCGTCCTGCCGGCCCGTCAGCCTGCGCATCTCGACCGGCCCCCTGCTCAGGGTGAAGGCGGACCACACCGCGCCAACAACAAACACCAGGAGCGCGAAGATATACAAAAACGATAATGTCCGGTCTTTTTTCATTCCGACAACATGTTTCCCTTAACGGTGAAGCGGACGAGCCCGTCGGCAATAGCCTCCTGCCTGTCGAGCGCCAACGTGTAACCCATTTCCCGCAGGCGGGCCGCGAATTCCCCGCACTGATTCCAATCCTCCGCCGCCCCCGAGATCGCCACCTTGTCCCTCCCCAGCGACAGCGCGTCGAGCCTCATATTGTGCTTGCTGCCGGCCGCGATGATTCCCGCCAACCCGGCGACAAGCGAAGGTTCGAAGGCTTCAAGAAACGGAGCGGTCATCTCCGACTGCCTTTTGATAGATTTCTTCGCGTCGGCAACCTCCATTCCATACTGGATCCGCACGTCCGGCGCGAGCGCCGCAGCAAGCGATGTCACCGCGTCCCGTGCGCGGGCAAGCCGCCGCTCGATGTACATGTGCCAGGCGATATTCAGGCCGCAGAGCAGAAGCCCGGCGGCAAGAATCAGCATCACCCCCGTGCGCGTCCTGCGCCTCGCAATGCCCGGCAGCTTCGGATGAACCAGCAGGCCGCGCCTCAAGTTGCAGCGCAAATCCCCGCTGTTCAATGCGCGGACGGCAAGCGCGCGGCACAGGAACGACTCAGGCGCGTCATGCACAATGCACTCACCCGGCCAGGCGGCCGCAAGAGAAGCGTGGAGTTTCTTGACAAAAGCGGAATCGGCCGCGCGCTCTCCGCAAAAGGCCCATTCCACCGGCTTCCCGGGCTCGATTTCCGCGAGCAGGTATCTCTGGATAAGCTTGGACAGCAAATCAGGATCGGACCCGTTGTCCCCATGGTCAACGCTGTGTGCCGCCGCGAAACTTCCGCCCCTGCCGATCACGATGGATGCGCCGCCTTTTGCAAGACGCAACACCACCCTCGAAGAATCCCCGCTGACAGCTTGTTCCATAACGCTCCCGGCCCACAGGGCAAGCCCCTCGTGGTCGAGCAGTTCAGGATCAATGCCGGACGACCGATAACGATCCAGAAGCTGTTGAACGTGGTTGCGCCTGGCGGCTACAGCGAGGGCGCGCGTCGTTTTCTCCGGAGTGTTGCTGAAATCGAGAAACTGGTAGACGCATTGTTCCAGCGGAAAAGGCAGGGCGACATCCAGCAGCGATGGAAGCACCTTGCGCGCCTTGCTGAAGGACGAGAAAGGAGCAGTGAGCCAGAGTGTGAGACTGTCCTTCACCGGCACGCACCCGGCAACAAGCATTGTCCGGCTCCGCGACTCCGCCGCGAACCGGTTCATCGCCTGTGCGTCACTTGAAAGAAAGACATCGAGCGCCGCGCCGCGCGTCAAGCGCGCGAGCCGCGCGCCCTGTTCCGTCAGAACGGCGCCGCAGCCGGTCTTCGCACGGAAAGACACATCACATACAGCACTGTCAAAATCATTTGTGGAATCTTCTTTCATCTGAAAATCCATCTCAAGATATCTACCCGTCCTTTATCATCCCTGTGCGCCAGCGCAAAAACCTCATCCTCATGCCCGCCCAGCGCCGCCTTGGCGCGCACCGAGAAGAACCTGCTCTTGACGTCAAGATAGGGACGGCATGCGCTGAATCGTTCCGCGCCCAGCGCGCCTTCAATCACGCCAACGGTCATAATCGGCTGGGCATCCCTCAAGCCGCATATGGCCTCCGCGACCGTTTCGCCCATAACCGCGGCCAGCACATCGCGCGGAGCCGTGTTCACATTCACGGGCAGAACCCTTGATCTCTCGAACGGCATAACGGTCAACACCGACCCGACACCAGCCCTGTCGAAATCAAGCCCTGCTATACGGCCAAGCTGCGCCGGGCTCTCGATCATTTTTTTCCCGGGCGCCGCCTCCACGAACCATTCGCGGAGCGCCGCGGCGACTGCCGCCGGATCGTCCGCCCCCCTGCTCTCCAGCAGCGCGGCGACAATATCCGGCGTCCGCCGATCCGCTTCATCGGCAAAAGTCGCCGAGAGATTATTTATATCGAACAGCCGCTGCTCGTCACGAACCGCGGTGATAGTCTCGATCCCGTTCTCAAAAAGTATCCGCTCCGGCGCCGCCCATGCCTCGTTCGTGTGATTCACGTTCAGGTCGGCCTCAATCTCCAGAGCGAGCAGCGCGCCGAGCGCTGCGTCAGTGGCGGCAACCCGGAGCTGAGCCCCCTGCAAGCTTCGCTGCGCGCGCCGCAGCATGAGTCTCGATGCCACCTGCGAATGAATCACGATTGCAGCCGCCAGCGACATGAGGATAAGCACCAGGGCCAACACCATGCCCGATTGAGACGACTCTTCTCCTTTTTCGCTGGCAAAGCCCGCCGGAACATGGTTTAATATGCCCGAATCATTTCCCTCAATCAACAACGATTCATCCATGGAGAGAATTATTGCCTGTTATGAAGCAAATGTCAAACAACAGAACGTTTCTTATGCTGATCGGAATCGTCCTCGCCGTATCAGTTTTCAGCGCCGCGGCGCAGGACCCTGCCGACGACAAGCAGAACCAGGCGGCCGTCCGCCGCTACAGCTCGGCCTATGACTCAATGGACATGGCCGACTGGCTGACGAAGCAGGACATGGGAGATGCCGCAGTCGAGCTTTATC
>JAGYMT010000357.1 GCA_018400335.1 Kiritimatiellia bacterium
CAACTCTGGCGCAGGCCCGCAACATTATCGCGCAGAGGCGCAGAGGCGCAGAGATCGGGACGGTTCAATCTTATCATATTATTCATGAATTATTTACACCTCTGCGCCTCCGCGCCTCTGCGCGAGATAATTCCTGTTTTCTATGGGATGTTATCAAATCTGGACGATAAATCACTACCGCCCGGCATTGACGAACCACGCCCGATCCTGATACGCTCTTTTCCCGTGTGAGAGTCCGGCGCGGGACTGCGCCCAAAGGAGATTCATGGTCCCTCTCATTTTCCTTCTTACCTATCTGGGCGTCGCGATGGGCCGCTACCCGCGGCTGGCGCTTGACAGAACCGGCATCGCCCTGCTTGGCGCACTGGCCATGGCCACGAACCTGGGATCGGCATCAACACTGATCGGAAACCCGCAGAGCATGCTGATTGAAAAACAGAAAGGAGCAACATATGCCCGACCGTCCTAATGTAGTTTTTGTTCTGACCGATGACCAGGGATATCCGCCCATGGGCTGCCACGGCCACCCCTTCATCAAGACCCCTAATCTAGATGCGTTCCACGCCGACTCGGCGCGCTTCAGTCAGTTCCACACGGGAACGACCTGCGCCCCCACCCGCGCCGGACTGATGACCGGCCACTACTGCAACTCGACGGGGGTGTGGCACACCATCGGGGGCCGATCGCTGCTGAGCAGGAACGAATGGTCGCTGGCTGCGGCATTGGCCGGATCCGGCTATAGGACCGGCATGTTCGGCAAGTGGCATCTCGGCGACGACTACCCGTACCGTCCGCAGGACCGCAGCTTCCAGCATGTGGTCTGCCACGGCGGGGGGGCATAAGCCAGCAACCGGACTGGTGGGGCAACGATTACTTCGACGACACATATTTTGTTAACGGCGAGCCGCGCGCCTTTTCCGGGTATTGCACCGACGTGTTCTTTCGGGAGGCGCTTAGCTTCATCGAGGACAACAGGGACAGGCCCTTCTTCTGTTACATATCCACCAATGCCCCGCACGGACCGTTCAACGTCGAAGCCCGCTACCGCGACCTTTACAAGGATCACACGAAGAACGAGTACTACGCGCGCTTCCTCGGGATGATCACAAACATTGATGATAATTTCGGACTGCTTCGCCGAAAACTGAAAGAGCTGGAACTGGAGGACAACACAGTCCTTGTCTTCATGAGCGACAACGGCCAGACCGGGGTCGGCGAGCGAGACGCGGAGACGTTCAATGCCGGAATGCGCGGGATTAAGGGGAGCCCTTACGACGGCGGACACCGCGTGCCGTTCTTCATCCGCTGGCTCGCCGGCAAGGTCCGGACCGGACTCGATATCAACGAACTGACCAGTTACGTTGATTTCATGCCGACCGTTCTCGACCTCTGCAAGGTGGATGTTCCGGCCGGGCACGCATTTCACGGAGAGAGTCTGGTTCCGCTTCTGCAAGGGGAGACGGATGAGCACTGGGCCGGGCGAACGATAACGACTGATACCCAGCGCGTTGCCTACCCTCTGAAATGGCGGAACAGCTGCGTGATGAAGGATCGCTGGCGGCTGGTCAACCGGACGGAGCTCTATGATCTGAAAGAAGATCCCGGCCAGGAGAAGGATGTTGCCGCGCATCACCCCGGCATTGTGGCGGACTTGCAGGAGGAATATGAGAAGTGGTGGGACATCTGCGCGGAGCAGATGGATAGCGAAACGCCCATATCGCTTGGCGGCGAACAGGAGATTGCAGTCCTGCGCACCATGGACCAGCGCAACGAACTGGATCTCGGCGTTGTCTGGAACCAGGCGCAGGTTCGCAGGGGCGACGTCTGCCACGGCTGGTGGAAGGCCATGGTAGAACGCGAAGGGCTGTACGAGTTCGATATGAGGTGCTGGCCGGTGGAGGTGGGCCACAGGATCCGGGGCGGAATAGAAGGAGAGGACGTCGAGTACCGGAAGGACGATATTGAGCCGGGCGCGGCAGGATACTATTCCGGCGGCAAGGTCTTAAACTACGACACGGCCACCCTGAGCGTGAGCGGATTGCCCGGCCAATGCGCGACCGTTTCGCCCGATGACCGGGGCGCGGTCATCCGCCTGCGCCTGCCGGTCGGTCTGCGGCAGGTGCGTGCCCAGTTCTCATCAACCGGATGGGAATATTGTTCAGCGTATTGCGTGTATGTGCGCCGGGTGGAATGAGGCGCCAACGAACTACCGCCGGCCGGCGAGGCTCTTCAGCAACCATGCGATTGTCTCGCCGAGGTCGCGCATATTCTCCATAGCTTCTTCGTCCTGCTCCGCCTCGCCCTTGTTCCTACCCATGCCGAAATTCCAGTAGGTGGAGCCCGGCACGATCATCTGGTTTATCAGAAACATATGGTTGATGGAATCCATCACGTGGATCGCCCCGCCCCTGCGTTGGGCCACCACGGCCGCGCCTATCTTGCGTTTAAATAGCTGGCCGTTGCCCCTTGCCACGAAGCCGGACCGGTCAATCAGCGCCTTGAGTTCGGGGGTGAGATCCCCGAAATAGGAGGGCGAGCCGAGGATCATCCCATCGGCCTCGATCATCTTCGCGAGATGCTCGTTAAGCTTGTCTGTGGTTACGGCACAGCGCCTGTCCATGTTCTTCCGGCAGGCGCCGCAGGCCCGGCAACCGGCGATCGCGGTTCCGCCCACCTGCACAAGCTCGGTTTCGATTCCAGCCTCCTCGATAGGCGCGAGCGCGCGCCTGAGAAGAAGCTCCGTATTGCCGCCCTTGCGGGGGCTCCCGTTGAATGCAACAACTTTCATTCTCTATCCTCCGTTGTGGGATAAGGG
>JAGYMT010000358.1 GCA_018400335.1 Kiritimatiellia bacterium
TCATCGGAAAGTTTGCCGAGGACACCGAGTGCGATCCGGTTGTCTTCCTTGCGGGGGGGAGCGCGGGATTGTACGTCGTGGACGGTTTGACCGGACGAACCCGCGAGCATCATCGCATCGGCCACGCACAATGGTGCCTGCCGTGCAAGCTGCGCGACGACTTGCCGGGAATGCAGGTCATCGCCGGCACGCGCTGGAGCAACTTCGGCATTCTCACGCTGTTTTCCGGACGGGGCGACCGTCTCTGGAGCATTCAACCGGATTATTTGCTGCAAGGCGCCGTTCCGGTCCAATGGATCCAAGGCAGCGTTCAACACGTGTGGTGCAACACCTCGCCGGGTGCCATGGGGCTGTACGATGGACACGGACGTCTGGTAAAGCCGCTCGATAAGATCCGTAAGCTGTATGGGCAAGGCGCCAAGAAGCCGACTCACGTGCTGCGCCGCAAACCGGACGGTCCGGACTTGCTGGGACTGCGGATCGGCGACACGCTGCATCTGTTCGGTGCTAAAGTATAAGAACGGCATCACACTAGAGGGAGTATTTGGCATGAGACGAATGACGGCATTTCTTGCAGTGGCGATTGGATTGGCCGGCTTGACGGAGTCGCGCGCAGACGAGTCGTCCGCCCAGCCTCCCCCGGCGTGGGCGGATACGATCACGCGCGCGGGGAACGCCGAATGCGACAAGGTACGAGTCGAGATTCTGAGTGAATTGCGAAAACAAAAGGCGCTTCCGCCGGGGCCGGCCCGGGAATTGGACGTTCTCCTTCCCGTTCTCGATATGTGGGCCAACGGACGGGAGAAGCCGTTCACGAAAGACTATCTCGGCTATCTGTGCGCGGACTTCTATCGCGCGGCGGAACCGGGGTCGGCTTGGCCGGGCAAGGTGGCGCCCGATTCGCCTCTGTATCCTATCTGGGCCTTCTATCATGCTCGCGCATTGCTCTGGAAGCACATTGAGCTTTTCGGCTACCGGGATCGGCAGGAAAGCTATTTCGGCGCGGCGCGCAAGCTGCTGAAGCTTGCGGGCGACGCATATCCCGAGAATTCCATACTCGCGATGTACAACGGGAAGGCACTGCCCTGGCCGGCCGAATTTCAGCCCGACCCCGCCGCGCCCGAATGGGCCAATCTACAGCGCGAGGGGCTCGAAAAGTTGGCGGACGTCATTCACTGGTGGATAGACGAGCGTCAGACCGAGGACGGCCAGTACGGCGGCGGATGGGACGATGACGTCGAGATGTGGCGCTGGTGGACGCCGATTCTCGTAGCCTTCGAGGATCCGAAGATCGCAAAAGCCCAGGCGAAGCTCTCCCGGGGAATTCTCGGCCTGCCGCGGCTGGCCAAAGGGTACACCGCGGACATGAGCGACGTCGAACACACTTCGGAGGATACCGCCGACGCCATCACAGCCATGCTCTTTATCGAGCCGGACAGTCAGGAATGGCGGGACCGGGCGCTGCGGATCGTCGAATTGGCGCGCACGATCTGGATGGGCGAGAACGCGCGCGGCTTCCTCCAGTTCAAAAGCACCTATTTTAACGTTCACGGTGTTGACACGAATCCGAATCGCGCCTGCGACAGTGTCTACCACCCGCGCGTTTTACAACCGGCGCTGCTGCACTGGCAGCGCAGCGGCGATAAACGCATTGCTGAGGTTGTCACACGGTGGATGGAGACGTGGGTGGATGCCGCCGCGCGCGCGGAGAACGGCAAGCCGGCCGGCATTGTGCCCAGCGTGATCCATTGGCCCGACGGTCAGGTCGGAGGCGGCGTTGAGCCTTGGTGGAAGCCGCAAAACCACACAAGTGATCCGCTTTATGTCTGGCCCAGCGCAATGGCGCAGATGCTGCAGACCCTGCTTTTGACCGGTCATATGACAGGCAACGGCAACTTTTTCGAACCGATCCGATCCATGGCGGCCATCCGGCTGCGCCACCTGAAGGATTCCGCCGCCAAGGAACCCGAACCGGGCAGCGAAGCGTGGTGCGCCTCGCAAATGGCTCGCTTCCTGCCCGGCGCTCTGAGTAAGTACCGACTGCTGACCGGCGATGCGGCATTCGACGAGCTGCTTGCCGCCGAAGCCGGCGGCTACTTCAAGATGCGCCTCGGCGGCGGCCGTGAGCCGCTGGTGGCTGAGCTGGAGGCCAATGCGGCGGCTTTTCGCATCAACAAACCCGGCTTTACCAGCGAGGTGCGCTTCACGGATCGGGTGCTGACCTTCAACCAGCGCTGGGGACGGATCGGCAACAAATGGGACTGGCCTGCGCCGAAACCGGAGATCCTCTACGCCTGCGCCACGGGGGATCCAGGCAGCCCTTTGTATTTCCCGATGAATGCAGTGCGCTGGCTGACCGAACCGCGCGCATTTGCGGCGCTGGTGACCGAGTCCGGGCCGGATCGCTTCGCGGCCGAATTGTATCACTTCGGCGACGAATCCCGAAAGATGGAGGCGGAGCTGTATCTCCTCAAGCCTGGGAAGTACAGCATGGAGTTGATCGCGGACGATAAACCGGTTATCCCTCCGATGCCCGTGACGGTCGCCGGTCCTCGAACAAGCGTCGCCTTCGATCTGCCGGCCCGTACGCTCTGCCTGCTTCGCATACATGGAGGAAATTGATGAGACGACAACACAAATATGGATTTCACCTGAGTGCGATACTTATCGGCGCGGCGGCATTCGCGTCCGCCGCTGAACCTGGAAAAGGAGAGACGCCTACAATGAAAACAAACACAGCTGAAATCATCTCGTCGAGGATCATTTGCAAACAACCCGGCCGCTACATCGGCTGGCCCTGCGTCG
>JAGYMT010000359.1 GCA_018400335.1 Kiritimatiellia bacterium
TTCGTCGTCTTCTTCGTTTGAGACGGCTCGCCCGGAGGTCTTCGCCCTACCAAACCTTTTCGAGCAGGGGGTCTAACACAGCGTTGTTGCCAAACAGCAAGGAATTCATCGGGCGTTGAAACCGCCAGGCTCGTTCCCACCTCCTTGAAGTGCCCGAGATCGCGGGTAATCAGGCCCTCGGCCCCGGCGCGGATGGCGGAATGACGGTCTTAAGCGTACACTTGGTCGCACTCTTAATCGCCACCCTTACTTGGTTACGCTTAATCTCAAAATTGAGTTGCATCACCCATTTTGATTTAGACAAAGGGCGGAAGTCATGATATTCTTTGGCTATAAAAATGATAGAAGAGCAACTATGCATTTTTCAACTGTAATAACAGCTCGATCGTTAGCCGCCGCGATGGTATGCATCTCCGCCGCCCTTCCCTGCCGCGCGCTGCGGCCGGATGCCCCCCGTTCCGCCGCCAGCCGCTCGACAGCGCAGTCGCAGCCCCAGCCTTTTACGCCGCGCACTCCTTCCGACCGCCAGATCAACGCCGCGGAGCTCGCTAAGCAGGACGAAATCGTTGTTGACTGGAAATCGACACGTGGCACACCGTTCCGGGTCCGCGGCAAGAATATCGGGCGAGATCTCTCGTTATCCAGCGGAACCGCCACCGTCATGAAAGGCGCGGGTTTTCTGGATCACGATGCGATAGCGGTTCTCGATAATCTTGCTCCACTGTTCGGAATCAAGGATGCCGCGGCTGAATTCCAGCCGCGCCCGGCCATTAAAGATTCACTCGGCTTCAGCCATGTGCGGCTCGGACAGTTCCACCGCGGACTCCGCGTGGTGGGCGGCCAATTGATCGCTCACTTCAACGACAAGTCCGAATCTTACGAGGTGAACGGAAGCTACATCGCCGATATCGAGGTTGACACCACGCCCGCTATTGACTCCACAGCAGCGCTTGCCGCCGCCCAGGCCGACCTGACGGCAATGGGAGTTGCCGACAGCGCGCCCGGGACTTATCCGGATCTGGTGGTGTTCGCGTTCCAGTCCCGACCGCGTCTCGCCTATGAGCTCACGCTCACTTCCGGCGACGCCTTGAAGCCCGGCTCCTGGCGCTACTGGATTGACGCCGCCGACGGAACGGTGATTTTGCGGTTCAACGACATCAAGAAGATCGCGACGCCAACGGACAACGGCGCACACGTTTCAATCACCGGCAGCATCATCGCGGGCGAGGGCGGCGGCCAGACGAACGTCACGGGCTGGCTTGAAAATACCGGCTACTATTACCTGTGGAACAACAACCGGCGCTGGTACATCTTCAATTACGCCAATTCCGGCTACACGGACGCTAATACCTATGCCTACCGATCAAGCGCCGACTGGGCCGCATCCGACCGCACGGAGATGTCCGCGGCCGTCAATTTCGACATCGTCCAGGACTATTTCTTCACCATCCACGGACGAAACAGCTACGACGAAAACAGCGCTTACGCAAGGGCCAATGTCCACGTGGGAACGAACTACGTCAACGCCTACTGGAACAGCTCATCTTTTAATTTCGGGGACGGCGACGGGCTCACTGCCAATTCCCTCGCCGTTCTCGATGTATGCGCCCACGAGTTCACCCACGCGGTCACAGAGAACACCGCTAATATGTTCTACTATGCCGAACCAGGCGCGATGAATGAGTCCTTCTCCGATATTTTTGCCGTATGCGTTGAGTTCCACGGACAGCCCGACGGCAGCGGCGCCTACCCCGCCGCCATCCCCGGGCACGCCGACTGGCTGATCGGCGAGGACTGCTGGCTTGACGGCACCGCTCTGCGGGATATGCGCGATCCCTCCAGCACGACGACCCTGGCCGATGGATACCAGCTTCCCAGCCGCTACCACGGAACACACTGGTATTACGGCCAGGACGACAACGCCGGGGTTCACTACAACAATATGCCACATTCCTTCTTCTTCTACCTGCTCTGCGAGGGCGGGTTCGGAACGAACGACGGCATCATCTACAACGTAACGGGCATAGGCATGGCAAACGCAGAGCAGATCGCGTACCGCGCGCTCACCGTCTATTTCGCTGAATTCACCGATTACTCCGAGGCGCTGGGCGCATGGCTGTCGGCTGCGGAGGATTTGAACACAAACTGGATAAGCAGCGTAACTCAGGCATGGGCGGCAATAGACGTGACGGATAGCGACGTGAGCAGCACGGAACTCGGAACCGCGATGGATGCACCGCTCCTCACCTGGTTCACCGGCGGGGCAACCAACTGGTTCGCCCAAACCTCCGTTACACATGACGACGTCAGCGCCGCGCAGAGCGGAAGCATCGCGCACGGCCTGCAAACGCGTCTATACACCACGGTAACGGGACCCGGCACGCTCTATTTCTGGTGGGCGGTTTCCTCGGAAAGAAACTACGACTACCTGCGCTTCTATATCAACGAGAGTGAACAGGCTTCCATCTCAGGATTGACGGGCTGGCAGGACCTGTTTTATTCAATCCCCGAAGGCACCCATGTCCTGAAGTGGAAATACACGAAGGACACATCCGTTAGCAGCGGACTGGATGCAGGCTGGGTTGACCAGGTGACGTGGGTTCCGTCGTTCTCCCCCTCCGAAACATCAGTCAGAAAAGATTTCGACGGCGACGGCAAGGCGGACCTCGCCATCTATCACGAGCCCTCCGGATACTGGTACATCGTACTTTCCAGCTCGGGCTCACTCTCCTATTCCAAACTTGGAGAATCAGGCTACACCCCCGTGCCGGCGGATTACGACGGCGACGGCAAGGCGGAC
>JAGYMT010000036.1 GCA_018400335.1 Kiritimatiellia bacterium
ATGCAGGCTCAGTAATTCGAGCGGACTGCTCATCAACTTTTCATTCGAGCCGGAAATCATGGGCACGGGCGGCGCGCTGCGCCGCGCGGCATGGTTCCTCGACGATGCGCCCTTCTGGGTCATCAATGCGGATATCGCCTGCGCTCTTAACCCGCGCGCGCTCATCAGGACCTTCGCCGAACGACGCTGCCTGGCCGCGCTCTGGATGCACCCCTATGATGGACCCCGCACGGTCGAGATGTCCGACGGCAGGATCACCGAATTCCAGAGCAGACGACCCGGCACGGAAGGGACCTACACTTTCTGCGGTCTGCAACTTGTTTCGCCGGAGATCCTCGACTTCATTCCCGACCAGGGCTTTTCCAGCATCATCCAGGCTTACATCCGCGCAATGTCCGGCGGTCGTGAAATAGCCGGGGCTTGTCCGCGCGGGTCGTTCTGGTCGGACATCGGCACACCCGAGGCGTACCTCAACACTCATGCCGCAGCGTTGCAGAAACACAAAGAGAAGCGCCCGGGCGGAAAGCTGTTCGACACCGCCATGGCCAGGCGCGCCGCCGCCGCGGCCGGACAGGGCGCCTCCATTTCAGGCTTCGCCGCCATCGGCGAGCGCGTTACGATCCGGAAGGGAGCGAGGATTGCCAACTCGGTGATCTGGGATGATGCTGTGATCGCGGCTGACGCTGTGGTGCAGGATGCCATCGTGGGATACGGCGCCGAGGTCCACGGACGGGTGCCCAAAATCGCCGTTCGCTCGATATTCCAAGAGGCGCCGGAGGCGCAGGCGGAACGCCTGGTGATCGAGCACGCCCTGGCCCGGCTCGGCTGGAATCCGGCAGCCACTACGATCATCCCAATGGAGGCACGGGGTTCGGCGCGCGTTTTTATCCGGATTGAGCATGAAGGGGATCGCGCGATCCTGATCCACTACAGCATCGAGCGCGAGGAGAACGCACTCTATGCCCGCCACGCACGATTCCTCGGCGGCCTTGGATGGCCGGTGCCGGATATTCTGCTCGACGTGCCGGAAAAACAGTTCACTTTGATGGAGGATCTCGGCGACCATTCCCTGCAGGATATGCTCGAGATTTCACCCCTTTCCCGAGTGATGCCTCTTTACAAGCTTGTCATTGCCGCGGTGACCAGGCTGCACAGGCATGCAGCGAGTGCCGCCCGCAGGACGCGCCTGCCTATGGCGCCGCCCTTCAACACCGCCCTCTACCGCTGGGAACGCGAGTTCTTCGCCAGGCACTTCCTCGATAAGCGCCTACGCCTCTCCGCCACCCTGCGCGAGCAGGTGCTGGCCGAGCTTGCCGCGGTTTCAAACATCCTGAAGCGCAAGCGGCCCGTTCTTATTCACAGGGACCTTCAATCGAGCAACGTTTTCATCATGAACGGCCAACCTTTCTTCCTTGACTTCCAGGGCATGCGATTGGGCGCCGCAGCCTATGACCTGGCTTCGCTTCTGTGCGACCCGTACGCGGAGCTGCCCGCCGGGATACAAAAGCAGTTGTTGTCAATCTATAACGAGACAATGCCGGCCAGGGAGCGGGTGGACGATGAAATCTTCTGGGCCGCGGCAGTGCAGCGCCTTGCGCAGGCGCTGGGCGCATACGCAAGGCTGAGCGCCGCGCCCGGCACGGAACGCTTCGAGAAGCACGTTCAGCCCGGCTCGCGCATGATGCTGCTCGCGCTCCAGCGCGCGGGCAACTGCCCGGTGATGGAGGACGTGATGCGAAAAACGCTCGACACGGAGAAGGCCGGACGAGGCTGATACACGGGAGATAATGCTATGAACACACCATCTCATCCGCGGTTCGACCGCTTCAAGCTCAAGATCAAGCCGCTTCCGTCCAGACAGAACAAGAAGCGGATCGAGCACGATTTCGTGCAGCCCGGCACCCCGCCACCCGCCCTCGACGCGCGCTCCGCCGGTCTGCTCGGAGAATGCGCCGACCGTATCCGCGCCGCCCGCGCGAAGAACAGGCCGGTGATGATGGCATTCGGCGCGCACACGATAAAGAACGGACTCGGCCTCGTGTTGACCAGGCTGATCGAGGAGGGATGGATCACGCACCTGGCTACGAATGGCGCGGGCATCATCCACGACTGGGAATTCGCATACCAGGGAATGACGGGCGAGGACGTGAAGGCCTATGTGCATGCCGGCCAGTTCGGGATATGGCAGGAAACGGGTTTCTTTATCAACCTCGCGATCAATATCGGCGCCTACGAGGGCAAGGGATACGGGGAGTCAGTCGGCGCCATGATTCACAATGAAAAACTGAACATACCTGCAGTAGAAAATCTGGAAAGCGAAGCGGCCGCGAACCTGCATACAGCTCCCGAACAGTCCGCCGCGGCCGCGGAGTTGATCGCCGTTATTAAAAATTTCAAGCTCAAGCCCGGCGAGCTTGACGTTCCGCATAAATGGAAAGACCACAGTGTGCAGGCCGCGGCCTATCGACTCGGCGTCCCATTCACCGGCCACCCGATGATTGGACACGACATCATCTACTGCCACCCCATGAACAACGGCGCGCTGCTGGGCCGGGCAGCCATACGCGATTTCCTCACGTACGCCGGGAGCGTCAGCGGAATCGAGGACGGCGTCTACCTGTCTGTCGGCTCGGCTGTGATGTCGCCAATGATCTTCGAAAAATCCCTATCCATGGCCCAGAACACAGCCATCCAGGAAGGACGCCTGATCAGCAACCACTATATCTTCGTTGTTGATCTCGCGGCATCGAATTGGGACTGGTCACGAGGCGAACCTCCGGAGCAGGACCCCGCCTACTACCAGCGATATAATAAGACCTTCTGCCGGATGGGCGGAACTCACCGCTACCTCTCGGCCGACAACAGGGACTTCCTCTTAGCCCTTTATCACAAACTTAAGAACAGTAATTGATGACAAAGAAGTATAGAATTGAGCAATTCCCATTGTTGCATGGAAATGAATGCAAGACGGATGCAATAGGCTCGTTCCACCACGTTTGGACACGGCGGTCCCCGCCGTCTCTCCCTTTGCCTAACGGCATTTTGATAAAATCAACGGAGAGTCGCCACTTGTCCGCCCGTGGCGGATGCTGCCGACCGAGGATAATTTCTCCAACATGAGAATAGCGAACAAAAGGCACGACATGACAAAAAACACAGAGATCAAGACCACATTTGCCCCCAAACATCTCATCGGCGCCCATAAGAGCGCAATCGAAACCCCCGCGCTCCTGCTCTATGTTGACACCCTCCAGCGAAACATTGACAAGATGGCCTCCTTCTTCGCTGATAAGCCGTGCAAGCCCAGACCCCACATTAAGACCCATAAGCTCCCCGCCATCGCACGAAAACAATTGGAGGCCGGCGCCATCGGCGTGACCTGCGCCACCGTGACCGAGGCCGAAACCTTTGCCGCTGCCGGGTTGAAGGATATTCTCATCGCGAACGAGATTGTCGAGAATTCAAAGATCGAGCGGCTCGCCCGGCTGGCCGCCGACTGCAACCTGATCGTTGCCGTGGACGATTTCCGGATTGCCGTCGCGCTTTCAGCCGCCGCGAAACGCCGCGGAACGAGGCCCGGCCTGCTGCTCGATATTAACGTTGGACTCAACAGGTGCGGCGTACAGCCCGGCGCCCCCGCCGTGGAACCGGCCGCCCGAATAGCGGCGCTGAACAGTATTGAATTTCGCGGGATCATGGGTTACGAGGGCTCATTCCTCGATTGCCCGCCCGATGACAGGATTCGTCTGTGCCGCGAGTCCGACAGACTGCTCGTCGAAACAGCCGAACTGCTGAGAAAGAACGGTATCCCCGTGGAGATCGTCAGCGCGGGCGGAGTCCACACCTTTGAGATCACCGGCACCCATCCGGGAATCACGGAGATACAGGTCGGCTCATACGCGACGATGGACGGCCGCAACGAGTCGCTCGGCCTGCCCTTCGATGCCGCGGTGACCGTGCTGACCACGATCGTGAGCCGCCCCGAACCAACCCGCGCGATAACGGACGCCGGCATGAAGGCGCTGTCCGTGGATGCCGGATTGTCCCTGCCCCGCGAGAAAGGCGTGACGCTTCTCAAACTCAACGAGGAGCACGGGCATTTGCGGGTTGATGACCCGGCAAAGAGTCTTCCCGTGGGTTCAAAGATCGAGATAGTGCCGTGGCACGGATGCACGACTATCCCGCTCTATGACCGTTACCATTTCATCCGCGACGATCGCGTGGTGGACATTGTCCCCTTCAACCCGCACCATTAACATAGGAGAAACAATGAACGATCCAAGATATGAAAGTTACATGGGGCTCGGCCCCAAACGCATCGCCCACTGGGAACACTGGTCCAATCCCGATGCCGAAACCCTCATCACCGGCATTGACTACTACGACCACCCTCGCCTTTGCAGACTCAAAATGAATGAACTCTACCCGCAGCTCGTCGCGTTCAGGGTCAAACCTTGACACTGGACATTGAGGCAGAGAGCCGCGGCCGCATTTGCGCATCAGCGTAGCGGCGCGGGTTCGCCCGCGCCGGCTCCTCGGCACAAGCGTAGCGGACGCTAGTCCCGGCCCCATCGCGGCCGGCTACAGAAAGCTTGCTTCGGCTTACGTCACCCGCTCTTCTGAGCAGCGTGGCGCAAGCGTCCCCGCCTGCGATCCTTCTCTTTCCAAGTTCTTGTTCAGGAGCACGAGCCGGAGGCTCATGCCACGAAAACACCGGTTCTCCTGTTGTCGCACGGTTTTGCCCGCGCCGCGCCCTCGGAATTCCGCCACCCCTGCCCTTCCGTGGAGGGGGCGGACAGGGCAATTACAGATTCAGCTACCCGCTACGCTCCTGAACACCAGTGGCACGACTTGACACTTGACAGCGGGTGCCCCGTTTCGCCTCGTCAGTCCGGGGTTCATGCGCTTAACGCTCGATTATTCCCAGCTTCTTCAGCCTCGACCGGATTGCTCCAGGCTTGCGGTGGAAGTCGTGTGCTAGAGAAAGGACCTTTGCCGCCTCGGATTTTGCAATTGACTGCACACCTCGCCATGCCCGGCGCAGGTTTTCGTCTTCTTCATCCGACCATTTTTCGTAGGCGCGCGTGTGTTGCTTGCGGGCTTCCTCGACATATGTTGGCACAATCGGCGGCGTGAATGATGATGTTGCCCTTTCGGGCTGCGCGGCCATGGCACCAAGGGGTTCTGCATCCGGGCGGGCCTCACGGAATTCCCTGATGGCATCCATGAATCTCCGTCCGAATTGAGCGGCGCGTTTCTCCCCCACTCCGGTGAGTTGAAGCATTTCCGACTCCGCGGCCGGGAAGAATCGGGCCATTTCGTGAAGGGTGCGGTCGGTGAATATGACGTATGGAGGAACGCCCTGCTCAGAGGCCAAATCCTTGCGGAGGTCGCGGAGCCGGTCGAACAGTTCTTCATTGAAGGGTCCGGTTGCGGCCGCCACCTGGCCCCTTGCGCGTTTCCCGGTCAGCTTCCGTGACTTGAGGACATGCACGTCCCGGCCGCCGAAGAGGACCTCCCGGGATTCCGGCTGTAGCTTCAGTACCGGGTAATCGTCCGTGGTTTGCCGGATTAACCCCTGCGCGAGCAGGTTGTCGATCATCAGCCGCCAGTGGCGATTGTCCCGGTTCCGTCCTGCGCCAAAAGTCTTAATACGGTCGTGACCGAGTTGGCGGATGCGATCGGACGCGTCGCCGGTGACGACGGAGATGATGTGGTTGATCCCGAAACGTTCGCCGGTGCGGGCGATGGCGGACAGCACGATCTGAGCGTCAACCGTGGCTTCAACGCGCTCGACTTCGCCCTCACAGATGTCGCAGCACGGGGGCGCGTGTCGAGTGTCGGGTGCCGCGTTCCGGGTAGGCCCGGTTTCACCGAAGCCGAGGCCCGGTTGGCGCTGGGCTTCGGTGAAGCCCGCGCTACTGGCCGGAGGCCACTCTTCTCCGAAATAATTCAGAAGCTGTTTCCGGCGGCAGGCGTGGGTGGTCGCGTAGCTGACCATGCGGTTCAGGCAGCGGACTTGGTGCGCGCGTTCAGTTTCGTCCTGGATTTTATCAATAAAGAAGCGAATTTTCGGGATATCGCCGGTGCCGAAGAGGAGTAGACAAAAAGCGGGTTCGCCGTCGCGGCCGGACCGGCCGGTCTCCTGGTAGTAACTCTCGATATTCTTCGGCAGGTCGCCGTGCAGCACGTAGCGGACGTTGGATTTGTCTATCCCCATGCCGAAGGCGATGGTGGCGACAATCACACTGACCTCGTCCCGGTTGAATGCGTCCTGGTTCTTGACGCGCGCGGCGTCATCGAGTCCGGCGTGGTATGGCAGCGCCTTGATGCCATGGCGCGTGAGCGTATCGGCGGTCTGTTCCACGCTCTTCCGGGTTGTGCGGTAGATGATTCCGGGTTCTCCGTCATGTGCCTGCACAAATCGCAGGATCTGGTCGCCGGGTTTCTCCTTCGGAACGACCTTGTAGAACAGGTTCGGCCGGTTGAACGACGCGCGGACAATGTGCGGAGACCGGAGCCCCAGCTTCGCCACAATGTCCTCCTGAACCTTGTGCGTGGCCGTCGCCGTGAACGCGGCAACGGGGACGTCCGGGAATTTCCGCGGAATTGTGGACAGGTTCAGGTAGTCCGGACGAAAGTCATGTCCCCACTCCGAAACGCAGTGCGCCTCGTCAATGGCGACGAACGACAGCTTCACGCGCTTCAGCGCCACGACGAACTCCGGCATGGCGAAACGCTCAGGGGACACATAGATGAGGTCCAGTTCGCCGGCGCCGAGCCGCGCCTCGACCTCGCGCTTCATGGACGCGGATTGGGAACTGTTGAGGAATGACGCCCGCAGCCCGGTGGCGATGGCAGCATCCACCTGGTCCTTCATGAGCGAAATGAGCGGACTGATAACGATGCACATCCCCTCCATGATGTGAGCGGGAAGCTGGTAGCAGAGCGACTTGCCGCCGCCGGTCGGCATGACGACGAAAGCGTCCCGCCGGGATATGATTGCCTGAATGATTTCCTCCTGATTCGACAAGAAGGAGTGGAATCCGAATACACTCCGGAGGACGTCATTCGCGCTACTGTTCATTTCTTCAACTCCGATGCAATCGTGTGACTCACCGTCACCTCCTCCACGCAGTTATATTCCCCGCATAGCAGAAATCCGTTCGCCGCCGGCGATCGATCACGCATTTGCTCCGGTTGGACAGACCCAAGCACAATTTCAATAGTGAAATCATACAACAACGGGAATGTGACTGCAATGGGGAAAACGAACACTGCGAACCCAGTAGCTCCTTAGCCGAGCATTGTTTGAGTAAATGAGTCAAATAATTGGTTTCGACGTTGATAACATGTTCTCAGTCAATGTGCATGCCATGGCGATATGCCGTGGTTCAGTGTTCAGGGGTTCAGCGCATGCCATGGCGACATGCCGTGGTTCAGAAAATGCCGAAGACTCTCCGGACTGAACACTGCCGCAGGTCCGCCCGTGGAGGAAACATCTGAACCACTGAAATCTTTCAACGAAGTTGGCTAGGACCTTGAAACGGACGTGCAAAACGAAACGCCTTTTCCACCCTCATCATTTATCGAACAACGAGCTTGTATTTGATTACTTTCTTCTGTAGAAGATAAGCAGTTGCAGAACCGCCGCGTTATTAAAATCATTTACTCCGGCGGCAGGCGTTTTCGGGAAAACCAAAAGGGCTGCGCGCTGGGTCCGGCAATTCCATACCGGGATATATCCCGGCGGAAAACTATCTGGCCATGATCAAAGCCGGCCAGGTGCTGCGCATTGAAGAGGAGAGATGAAACAGCCTGAGATAACGATGGAGATGAAGGAACCTGAAACTGCGGGGGGCGGCGGGGCTTCCGGCGGCGCGGCAAAAAACGGGACGCCATGGACCATCACCACGGTGCTGCTGGGAATCATTGCGATAGTCCTCACCGGGGCGGCTTTGCGTCAGGCGCATACGGTGCTGGTCCCCCTGATTCTCGCATGGATGATAGCCCAACTTCTCTCGCCAATGGTGAAATTCTTCGCCGCGCACCGGATACCGACCGGATTGGCGACGATCCTGGCGTTGCTGGTTCTTCTTGTTTTCTTCTACTGGATCGCTATTTTCGTCTCGCTGAGCGCCGCATCATTCATCAACAAGGTTCCCCTTTACAGCGAGAACGCCGCGAAGCACGTAGCTGACTCCATGCGCGACCTGGGCGAACGATTCGAGATACTCTCCAACGAAGAAGTGGCGAAGCAGATACGCAACGAGGTCACGGGGTTCCTCAAATTCCTCATGGGCATGGCCGGGAGCCTGGCGGGGGCGCTGACGAGCTGGCTCGCCAAGCTGATAATGATATTCATCATGGCGACATTCATGCTCATAGCGCAGCCATATACCGAGAAAAAAATACGCAACGCCTTTCCCGAGGACATGGCAGGGCGCCTGACAAAAATCCTCGGATCCATCTCGCGCCAGATCTCGCATTACCTGGCCGTCCAGTTCTTCCTCAGCGCGGCAACGGGTCTGCTGGTTTGGCTGAGCTGCAGGATAGCGGGTGTTGACGCGGCCATGACGTGGGGCGCGCTGGCGTTCTTCCTGAATTTCATTCCCGCTGTCGGTTCCATCGTGGCTGGAGTGCCGCCGGTGATACTCGCGCTGCTCCAGTTCCCGGACTCCATCTGGCCCGCGGTATGGCTGGCTGTTGCCATACTCGCCATCAATCAGGTTATAGGTAATCTAATCTCACCAAAGGTCATGGGCGACCAGCTGAACCTCAGCCCGGCGACGGTCCTGCTGTCTCTTCTCTTCTGGGGCTGGCTGTGGGGAATAGCAGGCGCGTTCCTCTCCGTCATCATTGCTTCCTCGATCAAGATAGTCTGCGAGAACATTGATATTCTTCGCCCCTTCAGCGTAATGATGGAGTCGGGCAGACGTTTGCCGGATGCTAAACCGCCCGATGGATGAGCCTGGTATGAAGAGAATACCGGACATGCCTGAACACATGCGTCCTCGCGAGAAGCTGCGCGAGAAGGGGGCCGTCGCGCTCTCCGACGAGGAACTCGTCGCAGCCATTCTCGGCCGGGGTATTGTCGGCGTTGATGTACGCACCATCGCCCGCAAGGTGGCGGGGATCATAAGGGAGCGCAAGACCGACCTCAAGCTGGAGGATTTCGCGGCAGTGCCGGGCATGGGGCTCGCCAAGTCCGCGCAGATTCTCTCTGCGTTCGAGCTGGCCCGCCGGCACCTGCTTCCGGACATCGTGAAGGTGACCAGCGTGCAGGATGTGCTGCCGCTCATCGCGGATATCGCCGGCAAGCCGCAGGAACATTTCGTCTGCATTTCACTCAACGGCGCCAACGAAGTGATAAAGACCCGGATAGTGACAATCGGGCTGCTCGACCAGAGCCAGATACACCCCAGGGAGGTGTTCGCCGACGTGATATCCGACCGGGCGGCATCGGTGATCTTCGCTCACAACCACCCGTCCGGTACGCTGCACCCCAGCGAGTCGGACCGCCGCACGCACGACGAGCTAGCGCAGGCGGCTAAGATGCTGGGACTCCGCGTGCTTGATCATGTGATAGTGACGAAAAAAGGTCACTTCAGCTTCCAGGCGGCGGGCATGATCAAAGAGTGACCTGACGGCATCCGGTCCGCGCGGGAAGCGCGTACCGGTTCGCCTTCTTCTGCTACTCGCTCTTGATATTACAAAAAAACGCCCGAGCCGGATTTACATTGTTGACAGATTCGAAGATCCGGATATTATCTTGCTCTTATTTGGAAGCAATCGCAGCCCTTCAAGGCGAAGGTGGAAAAATCTTGATTTGAAGTCCGACAGAGCGATATACAGCTTAGAGAACAGCAAGAAAGTTTAGTGGTATTGGCGAGATAGCTCAGTTGGTAGAGCAGCGGACTGAAAATCCGCGTGTCCGCGGTTCGATTCCGCGTCTCGCCACCCCTTTTTTATTGACTCAAACACGTATTTCGCCCTTTATTCATGCGGGTTTGACGAACATCCGCCTTTCATGATTTGCGCTACTTCGCTCGTCCCCGCTCCTTGCGGATTGTGCCCAAAACCACTTTACATTAGGCACATATTAGCTCCTTAATTTTCGATTGTTCGAC
>JAGYMT010000360.1 GCA_018400335.1 Kiritimatiellia bacterium
TTTGTGGCAAACTTTCCGTTCCGAAAGGCAACCGACTTGCCTGCGTGTACGCGCAAGCAGGGCGAAGCGAAGGTTATCCTTGGAGGCGGTTATGGAAAGCGTGCAAAGGAGCAGATGAAAATAGCAATTGTAATGGGCTCGAAATCGGATCTGTCCGTTGCGGAAAAGGCCGAGGCAACGTTGCGGAAGTTCGAGGTACCGTTCGAGACTTTCGTGGTCTCGGCGCACCGTAACCCGAACAAGATACGAAAATTCGCAACTGAGGCCGAAAAGAACGGGTTTGATGTGATCATTGCCATCGCCGGCCTCGCGGCGCATCTGCCGGGGGTGGTGGCGAGCATGACGGTACTCCCGGTGATCGGGGTTCCGGTTGAAGCCGGACCACTGCGCGGACGCGACGCGCTGCTTTCCATAGTCCAGATGCCGCCGGGCATTCCCGTTGCGGCGGTGGGAATAGGAAACGCAGACAACGCGGCATTGCTTGCCGTGCAGATACTGTCAACGCGCGACCCGGAACTGCGCGCGAAGATGGCGCGGTTCCGTGCCGCGTTCGGCGACGACCCTGCATGAATAGTTGAGGGAGATATTGACGGATTGAATAGAAACTGATATCCGGTCATCCCCGTTTTTGAGCCCGCCTGCCGGCGGCCCCCGGGGCCCGTCGGCATGAGAAGCCAATAACGCATGCCCTGCTTCCGGGAAACAACGTTGTTGGTCTTTTTTTACCCGCGACCGGCGGCGCAGATGACGGCAATCGGGAACAATCGGAACGAGAAACAGGAAGAAACAAAGGGAGAAAGAGAATGACCACACAATACACTGAACTGCTCAAGGGCAAGATGTCTGCCGGGGATTTTCAAAAACTCGAGACATTGAACAACGATAATCTCTGGAAATTTGTCGGCGACGCCGCAGAGCTATGCGAGCCGGAGAAGGTTCTCCTGTTCGACGATTCAAAAGAAAGCCTGGCTGAAACGCGCGCAATGGCGATGAAGGCGGACGAGGAACAGCCACTCGCGATTGACGGCCACACCTTTCATTTCGACGGCATAAGGGATCAGGGCAGGGACAGGGAATCGACAAAATATCTCGTACCGCAAGGCCAGTCGCTTTCGAAAGCACTCAACCAGGCGGAGCGCGAAGCCGGTCTGGGCGAAGTGAGGGAACTGCTCCGCGGCGCGATGAAGGGAAGGTCCATGCTGGTACGCTTCCTGACGCTCGGCCCGAACAAATCCGTTTTCAGCATTCCATGCGTCGAATGCACGGACTCGTGGTACGTATCGCACAGCCTAGACCTTCTTTACAGGCAGGGCTACGGGCAGTTCGCCTCACAGGAGAAGAATGCCGACTTCTTCGGCATACTCCATTCCAGCGGCAGGCTCAACGAGCTCATGGCCAGCGCCGACCCCGACAAGAAGCGCATATATATTGATCACACCGTCGACAGGGTCTACAGTGTAAACTCTCAATATGCAGGCAACACGGTGGGTCTGAAGAAACTGGCGCTCCGGCTCACGATACGAAAGGCGGACGAAGAAGGCTGGCTTGCCGAGCACATGTTCCTGATGCGCGTGAAGGGGCCGGGCGGGCGCGGCACCTATATTGCGGGCGCCTACCCCAGTGCATGCGGAAAGACATCCACGGCGATGCTTCCCGGGGAACTGATAACGGGCGACGACATCGCCTACTTCCGCGCGATAGAGGGAGAATGCCGCGCTGTCAATGCCGAAGCCGGGATATTCGGCATCATTCAGAACGTCAACGCCAAGGATGATCCCGCGATATGGGATGTTCTGCACAAGCCGGGCGAGGTGATTTTCTCGAACATCCTCGTCAAGGACAAGACGCCCTACTGGCTGGGCATGGGCGAAGACATTCCCGAAGAAGGCATCAACTTCTCCGGACAATGGCACAAGGGAAAGAAAGATGACGACGGCAGCGAAATTCCGCCGGCGCACAAGAACGCCCGCTACTGCGTGGCGCTCAACGCACTCGCAAACTGCGACCCGGAGTTGCAAAACCCGAACGGAGTTGCCCTGAGCGGCATCGTCTACGGCGGACGCGATGCCAAAAGCTACCTGCCTGTTCAGCAGAGCTTTGACTGGGAACACGGGGTTGTGGCCTACGGCGCCTCACTTGAGACGGAAACCACCTTTGCGACAATAGGCAAGGAGGGCGTGCCCGAAATCAACCTTATGAGCATCCAGGATTTCGTATCCATTCCGCTCGGGAAATACATCGCCAACAACCTCGATTTCGGCGGCAAGTTAAAGCACAAGCCTTTGATATTCGGAACCAACTACTTCCTGCGCGGCAAGGACGGCAAGTTCGTGAACGGGATACGCGATAAGCACGTGTGGGTGAAATGGATGGAGCTTCGCATTCACGGAGACGCGGGAGCCATCAAGACCCCCACCGGTTGGATACCGAAGTTTGAAGATATCAAGCCGTTGTTCAAGGAATTGGTCGGCAAGGACTATCAGACGGCCGACTATCTCGCGCAGTTCACGCTCAGAGTCCCCGAAAACCTCGCTAAGCTTGACAGGGTAGAGAAGTTCCACCGCGAGCAGGTGGAGAACGCGCCGCGCAAGGTCTTCGAAGTGCTAGCCGCCCAGCGGACACGGCTCGATGAAGCCCGCAAGCAGTTCGGCGACTACATCGAGCCCGGCAGGTTTCCGATCGAATGAGCGGCGAGCGGCGGGTGGAGTGTAGAGTGGTTTCAGGGTTCCTGCTTCGCAGAGGCTATTGCCTGCCCGCAGTGCTTACGCACAATCGTTGCAGGCGGGCCGT
>JAGYMT010000361.1 GCA_018400335.1 Kiritimatiellia bacterium
TTTCAGCAGGGCATTGCTCGAAATCCTCGCCGAACCCGGATACCAGCTCGTTTGATCAACCATTTTCCGTATGGTCAGCCGATGCAAAATTCATTTCCACACTTAAACAAGTGTGGAAATAGCCCGAAGTGGAAATAATCGCTTCGGGTCAGGGATTCTCTCTGAGTTTGAATGAAACGTTGTAGTAGCGCACATCAATATTTCGTATCATGCTCAAGGCATAATTCAGCTTCAGGTCGTGCTCACGGCAGATTACAAGCCCTTTCACCTCCTGGTCTCTCGCGCAGAGATTCTGCTTAACCCATCCCATATATCGAAGAACCTGCCCGACAACATGGTCGGATGGCCGCCCTTTCTTGAGTTCGATCACAACGAAAGCTCCTGATTCAGGCTCGATAGCAAGAATATCTATCGGGCCAATATCCGTCGAATATTGCTGCCCGTCGTTTTCCTCCGTCTCCTGGAAGATGCGCATGCGTCCTTTGAATATGGTCGTGAAGTTGCTGACAATGAAATCCTCAAGATATTTCTCAAGAATGAATTCGCTTGTATCCTCCACTTCGGCAGGTGTTTCTCTTGTTCCAACGTTTGTGCCTGAACCTTCGACTACATTGCGGTATTGATCTTCCGAAACTTCCATCAGGGTATGCATTGGAAAGACAATGCTCGAAAATGACTTATCTCTCGGATTATTGAGCCATTCCACATCTACGAACCCCGGATGATCAACATTCGGATTCTTGCCCCGTGCATATACGGCTGTCCCGACAATCTTGCCGACGCCGGCAAGAGTCTTACGTCCTCGCCTGGCAATCACATAATCACCCGGCTGCATTTCATGATAAAAAGTCCAAAGCATATTTGCGAAGAGACTCTTTGTCGGCGAAGGTTTGTCGGGATAGGTGCGCGCAACAGCCTCACCAAGCTCATTTCGACTCATTTGTGTGATGTTGCCGAGTTGTTTCCATCCCGATTGAGATTACATTTTTGGCAAGATCGAATTGCCAAACCTTATCGAACAACTCTGGCGGTTTGGACTCAACAGGCGCCATTACCCAATAACGCGGCATACCACTCCTTTATGATCGCTCCCACAAAGTTTGCAGCTAAATCGCTTGTTCATTTCTTTTTTAAGAATGAAACCGATCCGCGCTGTCGGCGACTATCGGGAACAACAATGTTTTTCCTTCAACGATCAATGCTTAATCCGATTTCCTCGAACACTGCATTCGGAGGTTGTTCCAATTCTTTTTCACCGCGCCCGCGAGCCGGGATTCCTCGGCAAGGGCGGAGAAGCCGGGCAGGCGGCTATCCTCCAGTTCTTCGTTGTCGAGCGTGTTGGTGAGGTAGAAGGGCACGCGCTCGTCGTCGGCCAGTCTGTGGCCGAGCTCTTCGAGGAAGAAGCTCATCTTGAGATGGCCGACGGCATATGGCGCCATCATCAGCTCGAAGGCGTAGAAATTCCTGAGCACGTGGCGGCGGATGAAATCCTCGCGGCCGCCCGCGCCGTATTTCGACTCGAACTCGGCGACAGCCTGCTGCGCGGCGCGCGCAATGAAGGTCATTGTGCCGGCCGCCGGATCGAGAAGCGTCACACCGTCCGAGGCGAGGCCGTCGCGCTTGTCGAAATCCGTTTTAAGGAGCGAGTGGAGAGAGCGGACGATGTAGCCTACGACCGGTTCGGGCGTGTAATAGACCCCGCGCCGTTCGCGTTCCTCGGGATCGTATTGGGTGAGGAAGGTCTCGTAGAAATGAACGATGGGGTCCTTCCCCTTGCCGTCGTGGTAATACCGGTTCAGAATGCCGGGCGCGTCGGCCACGGCGAGGACCTCGGCGATATCGTCCACGCACCAGGCGAGCTGTTCCGGCAGCTCATCGAGCGAGATGAAGCGAAACAGGTCGCGAAGGACCCCGATAGTGTGGGGAATGCCCTCGAATGCCGATTTGCGGCTGAACCCGCAAGGCGCGCCCGGCAGCGGTTCCGGGAGCGCGCCGGCTCGTATGCGGGCGGCAAAAAGTCCGTAGGCAATGGTCTGGGCGAAGAGGTCGGCGAAATCCTCCGGGGTCAGCGTTCCGATCAAGTAGCTCTGGAACGCCTCGAAGAAACCGGAGAGCGCGCCTTTTTCAGCGTCGAGCTCGCGGGCGACCACGTCGCGGAGGAAGCGTGTGCGCTTCGCGAGCTCGCGCGCGAGAGACTCGGCGGTGAAGGCGCGGGGCAGCGAGAAATCGAGAAAGCGGTCAAGCAGCGCCTTGAGCTCGGCCGGCTTCTCCATCGGCGGCGTTGCACGGAACCGGTTGAGAACCATAGGCCGGGCGGCGAGCACCGACTCCACGCGCTCGCCGTTCCTATAAAGCCGGAACTCTAGGAAATTGGTGAGAATGAGATTCGGAAACGTGTTGCGGTAGCGGGTCAGTTGCTCGGATTCCTCGACGAGGTCAAGGCGTTCTTCGGTCGGTCGTTTTCGCCTCGATATAGCCGGTGATGCGGTCGGTTCCGTTCCATACCCGGAAGTCGGGGTTCCCCGCGTCGGTCGGTTTGGGCAGCACGGTCACGCTGGCGTGCTTGCGCCCGGTTGCTTCCGCGACGTCGGCGAGCATTTCGGACAACGCGGGATAGAAACTCTCCTCGCGCGCGTCTCCCCTCTGCGCGGTCGAAGCAAGCTGTTTGAGGTATTTGGCGAACATGCTGTTCTTGTGTTTGGCCGCCTGCTTGATTTCCACCGGCCGTAAGCGGTTTTCCTTAATACCCAAGGGTAACCTTCGCTTCGCCCTGCTTGCGCCTGCCTGAG
>JAGYMT010000362.1 GCA_018400335.1 Kiritimatiellia bacterium
TCGTCCGATGCCGGGCCGGTGAAATCTTCGGACCTCTACAGCGTTGGCGTGGCCGCGCAGATCATACGCGCCCAGCAGTCCGCACCGGACGGACCGATACAGGTGCTGCTCGGCATGATGGAGCGCTTCTCCGTGGAGCAGGTGATCGTCGAGGAGCCTGTCATCAGGGTCAAGGTCCGCTACATGCAGGGGACTGAGATGTCCGTGAACGAGGAGCTGAAGGCCTATTCGGTGGCCATCATCAACTCGATGAAGGAGCTCACACAGCTCAGCCCGCTCTTCAAGGAGGAACTCTCTCTCTTCGTCAGCCGCGCGGATATGAGCGATCCGGGGCGGCTCGCCGATTTCGCGGCGAGCATGACGACCGCCGACGGCGCCGAGCTGCAGGACATTCTCGAAACCACCAGCATAAGGCACAGGATCGAGAAAGCCCTTATCCTCCTCCGGAAGGAGCTGGATGTCTCCAGGCTCCAGGCGAAGATCAATAAGCAGATTGAGGAGAAGATCTCGAAGCAGCAGCGGACCTTCTTCCTCCGGGAACAGCTTAAGGCAATCAAGAAGGAGCTTGGTCTGGCGAAGGAGGGCAAGGACGCGGAGCTCGACGAATTCAACGAGCGGCTGAAGAACCTCACGCTGCCGCCCGAGGCCGAGGAGCGCGTGAAGGAGGAGATGGAGAAGCTCAGTCTGATAGAGTCCTCCTCGCCCGAGTTCAACGTCACCCGCAACTACGTTGACTGGCTCACATCCCTTCCCTGGGGCGTTTTCACGCCGGACAACTGCGATATCGCGCGCGCGGAGAAGGTCCTGAACAGGGACCACTACGGGCTCGATGACGTCAAGGAGCGGATTCTTGAGTTCCTATCGGTTGGCATCCTGCAGGGCAAGGTGTCCGGCTCGATAATCTGCTTCGTGGGGCCGCCGGGCGTCGGCAAGACCTCCGTGGGCCGCTCGATCGCCGATAGCATTGGCCGGAGCTTCTACAGGTTCTCGCTTGGCGGTATGCGCGACGAGGCGGAGATCAAAGGTCATCGCCGCACCTACATAGGGGCGCTTCCGGGCAAATTCATTCAGGCCATGCGCCGCTGCAAGAGCGCCAATCCCCTCATCATGCTCGACGAGGTGGACAAGATAGGCGCGAGCTTCCAGGGCGATCCCGCTTCCGCCCTGCTTGAAGTTCTCGATCCGGAGCAGAACCGCGATTTTCTGGATCATTATCTCGATGTCCGTTTCGATCTCTCCAACGTACTGTTCGTCTGCACGGCCAATGTGCTCGATACGATTCCGAAACCGTTGCTGGACCGCATGGAGGTGATGAAGCTCTCCGGCTACATCCTCGAGGAGAAAATGCAGATCGCCAGGAAGTACCTCTTGCCAAAGCAGCTCAAGGCGGGCGGGCTGAAGAAGAGTCAGTTGACCATCAATAATAAGGCGCTGCGGGAGATAATTGACGGCTACGCCCGCGAGCCGGGTGTGCGTAACGTGGAGAAGAGCATAAAGCGCATCTGCCGGAAATCGGCGAGGAAGATCGTGGCGAAGAAAGCCTCGAAGGTGGTGGTGGATGCGAAGGATGTGCCTTCTCTGCTGGGCAGGCGGATATTCTCGGATGAGGATCCGTTCAAGAATTCCGGACCCGGCGTTGTTATGGGGCTGGCGTGGACCAGCATGGGCGGCGAGTCGATCTACATCGAGGCCACCAGGGTCGAGGCAGTGAAGCCGGGGTTCAAGCAGACCGGCCAGCTCGGGAACGTGATGGCGGAGTCGGCGGAGATAGCCTACACCTTCGTGCGCGCTTTCCTCAGCGGCAATCCGGAGGCGGTTAAGCTTTTCGAAAGACATTTCATCCATCTCCACGTTCCCTCCGGGGCAACCCCGAAGGACGGGCCCTCGGCCGGCATAACCATGGCAGCGGCGCTTTATTCTCTTGCGCTCGGCAAGCCGATCAGGCCGGGGATAGCCATGACCGGGGAGCTGTCCCTCACCGGCCTCGTGATGCCCATCGGCGGGATCAAGGAGAAGACGATTGCCGCCAAGCGCGCGGATGCCGTCCATCTGGTATTCCCGAAGGAGAATAAGAAGGATTTCAATGAGCTTCCGGCCCACATCCGCAAGGGACTCAAGCCGCATTTCGTCAGCCGGTTCGCGGAGGTGGTGAAAATCTGTTTCCCGAAATGAATCATAGTCGTCCCATAGGGACGGGAATGCTGGAATAGTGGAAGAATGGAATAGTGGAAGAATGGAATGTTGGAATAGTGGAGTAATGGAATTGTGAGAATAAGACTTTTTTCCCTGCCTCGTTGCTCCGTCCTTCCAGTATTCCATCATTCCAATCTTCCATGGGATGCTACCCGAAATGAACGTAACGGAAAAAATATTGTCGGATCACCTCGTCAGCGGCTCGCTTGATCCGGGCGGGGAGCTGGCTTTGCGGATTGACCAGACTCTCACGCAGGACGCCACGGGCACGATGGCGTATCTCCAGTTCGAGGCGATGGGCATTGACGGCATCCGGAACGAGCTGGCGGTCAGCTACGTGGACCACAACACCATTCAGACCGGGTTTGAGAACGCCGACGACCACCGCTACCTACAGTCGGTTGCCGCGAAATACGGGATCATCTTCTCACGGCCCGGGAATGGCATCTGCCACCAGTTGCACATGGAGCGGTTCGGGGCGCCGGGCAAGACGCTGCTGGGCTCCGATTCGCACACGCCCACCGGCGGCGCGCTGGTGAGGTGGTCCTTTTATCCAAGCAGAAAATGTCGCTGAACTACCTGCAATATTAGAAGCA
>JAGYMT010000363.1 GCA_018400335.1 Kiritimatiellia bacterium
TGAACCACATAATCGATACAAGGCCCATACCGACCACTGGCTCGACACACGATTTCAACGGCGTGCTCTTCGGTCAGGTCGGATACGTAGCCTGGGTTTTGTCGATCCATGACAAACGCCAAGGCTCTGACGTGACCGCTATCGGTCGCGCACCGCAGCCATCTCGGATGATAGGCACCCGTGGCCATTTCACGGCGCCAAAGGGCTTTAAAGCTGTCTGGCACATCACGTGCGCGGATTCGGTAACTGACGCCGCGACAGGAGCCGCCTCGATCGAGCACACGGCCATCATAGCGGTGACGCAGGAAATCCGGATAGGTGAGAAAGCCATGTTTCATATCGAGTTTCTTGATCCGTGGAATTATCAGCACGGCGGCCAGCCATGCCCCCACGAGCCCCGTGAACAGGAGCCATGTTCCCGCCAGTCCCATGAGGAACCCCACGCCACCGAGGCCGATTGAGAATCCTCCGCCCACGTCGGTCGCGACGATTGAGAACCCGACATGCCACGAGGGCACATTGCGTCCACCCACATAGTAGTCGTCAATACTCTTGTTCCGGAAGAAGTGAAAGAACCCGACGCCGAGAACGCCCGCCATATACAAGGCAAAAATCACATAGTCGATGATGTGCACGCTAGCCCTCCTTCTGCTTAACTGATTCAGGTCTCTTCAACTCACTCTTTGCTTCCCTCGTTGCGCCTCTCCAATCGTTCCAGATTGCCGGGCGTCAGCGCTATTGCTTTGTCGTAGTCGGCCAGCAGCGATTCTATGCCCACCGCCCTGTATTCCTCCGCGCTCTGCAGCTTCAGTTGCAGGTCGCAAGCAGCGCAATCACGGTTGCAGAAGCGCGGCTCGTAGGAATCCGGCTCCTGATAGGTAGTTATCACGCCCTCATAATTTCTCAGCACCACTTTATTCGTGGACCAAGAGATCAGGTAGTTGGGCATCACCGGCACTTTTCCGCCGCCGCCCGGAGCGTCAATCACATACGTGGGAACGGCCAGCCCGCTGGTGTGGCCAATCAGGCTCTCCATAATCTCTATACCCTTCCCGACCGGCGTGCGAAAGTGGCTCAGGCCCTCTGACAGGTCGCACTGGTACAGATAATACGGCCGCACCCTGTTTTCCACGAGGCGATGGAAGAGCGCCTTCATGATCCTGGGACAATCGTTAACGCCCGCGAGAAGAACCGTCTGGTTACCGAGAGGAAAGCCCGCATCCGCCAGCATTGCGAGAGCGCGCCGCGCCGACACGGTGATTTCGCGCGGATGGTTGAAATGGGTGTTGATCCACACAGGATGATACTTGCGAAGCATCTGCACCAGATCATCGGTCACACGATAAGGCAGCACCACCGGAATGCGCGTGCCTATCCGAATGATCTCGACGTGCGGAATGGCGCGCAGCTCGGCGAGAATAAACTCAAGGTAATCGTCATTCAGCATCAGCGGATCCCCGCCTGAAAGCAGAACATCCCGGACGCATGCAGTGTCGCGGATGTATTTAATGCCTTCCAGCACAGTATCCTTGTCGGGAACCGAATCATGGTCCCCCACCTTGCGTTTCCGCGTACAATGCCGACAATACATTGAGCACACGTTGCTTACGTGAAAGAGAACCCTGTCCGGATAGCGATGCGTGATACAAGGAGCGGGACTGTCCTTATCCTCGGCCAGGGGATCGTTCATATCGCAGGCGGCCTTTCTGAGCTCTTCAACGCACGGAACAGCCTGCATAAAAATCGGGTCAGTGGCGTAATCAGCGGTATCAATCAGCGAAAGATAGTATGGCGTGACGGCCAGCGGAAACTTGGCAAGAGTGCGCTCAAGGTCTTTTCGCTGCTCATCTGAAAATCGTATTTCGAGCAGCCTCTCTATCGAATCCAGATCGCGCACCGTGTGTCTGACGTGCCAGCGCCAGTCCGTCCAGTGCGAAGACTCATATTCCTTGCCGATTTTCCGGCGCAGCGACTTCCCTCTGGCGCTCTCCGAATGCTGATTTGGGTTCATGATGACCTTTGTCACGGGGTGACTGCACCGCCACTGCAGAAACGAACAACCCCCGACAAGGCCAATACGAACCACCCAACCGGACGAGCAGGCATATACAATGCCATGCCGTTTCCCTGCTTGCGCCGACGCGCTACACACTTCTTCTATCTCTGTTATCGCAAGAATATATCAAAAAACTCGGCCAGTCAACCACTTTTTCGATCGTTTAATCCGCAAGAGGAGAACGACAGGAGAAAAAACGTTGATTTGATCACCGAATATCCTATAATGCCGCCATTCTAAAAATCAACAAGGTCGAAGGAACTCCATCATGGATTACGGGTTAACTGAACAGCAGGTGATGATCAGGGACATTGCGCGACGGATCGCCGTCGAGAAGCTCAAGCCGATCAGGGAGCACTACGACGAGGTTAACGAGTTTCCCCACGAGGTTCTCGACGTGTTCGCGAAGGCCGATCTGTGCGGTCTCTACATAGGCGAGGAATACGGCGGCATGGGCGGCGGCGTTATGGACCTCTGCATCGCCGTCGAGGAACTGTCAAAGATCTGCAGCGGCATCGCGCTCTCGATGGCCGCCACCGCGCTCGGCACCTTCCCCATTATTCTTTACGGAAACGAGGAACAGAAGAAGAAATACCTGCCCCGCATCGCTTCCGGGAAATCGCTCGCCGCATTCGGGCTGACGGAGGCTAACGCCGGCAGCGACGCCGGCTCGCTGGCCACCACGGCCGTCCGGGACGGGAACGATTACATCATCAACGGGACCAAACAGTGG
>JAGYMT010000364.1 GCA_018400335.1 Kiritimatiellia bacterium
TGAACACCTGAAATCTTTCAACGAAGTTGGCTAGAACTCCGGCATTCCATTATTCCACTATTCCAACATTCCAGTATTCCCGTTCGCATGGGACGATATCGAAAAAGAGATCATCATGACAGGACATCGAAAGAGCAGTTCGAAAGCCGGCAGTGGGACGGGCGGGTTGTCCGCCCATGAGGCCGCGATACTCGACAGCATTTCAGAGGGCGTATTTACCGTGGACGGGGATTGGAAGATCACATCCTTCAACCGCGCTGCCGAAGAAATCACGGGCACAAAGCGAAGGGATGCCGTGGGGAAGCCATGCTCAGATGTTTTTCGCGCCAGCATGTGCGAGACCGACTGCGCGTTGCGTCAGACTCTCAAAACCCGCAAACCGGTCGTTAACCGTTCGGCGTTCATAGTGAGCGCCGACGGACGCCGGATTCCTATAAGCGTTTCCACGGCCATACTGCGCGATGCAGGGGGACGCATCATGGGCGGCGCCGAGACATTTCGCGACCTGAGCCTCGTGGAGGAGCTGCGCAGGGAAATCGAGGGCCGGTTCCAGATGGGCGACCTCGTCAGCCGCAGCGCCGCGATGCGTAAAATTTTTGATATACTTCCGCAGGTCGCGGCGAGCGACAGCACCGTCCTCATACAGGGCGAAACGGGAACCGGCAAGGAACTGCTCGCCCGTGCGATCCATGACATGAGCAGACGGAAGAACAAGCCTTTCGTAGCTGTCAATTGCGGGGCGCTGCCGGACAGCCTGCTTGAATCCGAACTGTTCGGCTACAAAAAAGGAGCCTTCACCGGGGCGGACAGGGATAAGCCCGGCAGATTCGCGCTTGCCGAGGGCGGAACGATGCTGCTCGACGAGATAGGGGAGGTCAGTCCGGCGTTGCAGACCCGGCTTCTCCGGGTGCTCGAAGAGAAGACCTTTGAGCCGCTCGGCGGAACTCAGATGCTGCGGGCGAACGTTCGGGCGATTGCTGCGACAAACAGGGATCTGGCCGCGGCCCTGAAGAAGGGTGATTTCCGGCAGGACCTCTTCTACCGCATCAATGTGGTGAGAATCGAACTGCCCCCTTTGCGCAACCGGAAAGAGGATATCCCTCTTCTCGCGGATCATTTCATTGCAAGGTTTAACAGGCTGCAGTTTCGGTCGGTGAAGGGCGTCAGCACCGACGCGATGGCCTTCCTTATGGCACATGATTATCCCGGCAACGTGAGAGAGCTGGAAAATATAATAGAACATGCCTTCGTGCTTTGCGGAAACGATACAATTGAGCCGCGCCACCTGCCGGATGCATTTGTGTTGCGACTGCCTGTCTATGCGCCCGCGGCCGCGGATATGCCATCCGCCGTGCGCGCCGCCGAAGCTCAGGCCATCCGCGCCGCGCTGGAGCGGAATCATTACAACCGCCTGGCGGCGGCGCGCGAGCTCGGTCTGCACAAGAGCACTTTTTTCCGCAAGGTCAAGGCGCTTGATATCGAACTTCCTGAAAAAGACGGACGGACAGCCAAGAGTGCGGAACGAACAGGGCAAGGACAATAGTGCAAAGGAGCATTCATCTTGTTATTGTTGTTCCGCTGTGCTTCCTCTTCATGGCCGTCGCGACATTCGCCTCTGATTTCAGCAATTCTCATAATGCCAACGACAACGAGCCTGCTGCAAATGTCTTTACAAGTCAAAACGAGAATTGCAGCTCTGATGTTCCAGAGAGTGGCGCTGCGGCTGATGCGACCAGGCGCATGATGACGCTGATGCTGCAGTTGGGAGTGATTCTTTTTGCGGCGCGCCTGGGCGGGATGCTGTTCGATCGCTTGCGGCTGCCGGTCGTTCTCGGCGAACTTTTCAGCGGCGTCCTGATCGGTCCCGAGCTTCTTGGGGCATTGCCGATGATCGGCTTTCCTCACGGCCTTTTTCATCTCGATCCTGCTGTTGCCATGGGATCGCTTCCGGTCTCGCCCGAGCTTTACGGAATCTGTGCTCTCGCCTCGATTGTTCTCCTGTTTATCGTGGGATTGGAAACAGACATCAAGATTCTGATGCGCTATTCGGTCGTCAGCGGACTCGTGGGCACCGGCGGCGTGGCGCTTTCTTTTCTCATGGGGAATCTGGCAACGGTCGTTTTATCGCCCATGTTATTAGGCCGGCGGCTCGGGATGCTTGATGCGCCCTGCATCCTGATGGGTGTGATATCAACAGCAACCTCGGTGGGAATAACCGCGAGGGTGCTGTCGGACTGCCGCAAGCTCGAGTCACCCGAAGGTGTCACGATCCTGGCCGGCGCTGTTGTTGACGACGTCCTCGGAATCATCATGCTGGCCGTCGGGATGGGCGTTATCAACGCGACTCGCGGCGGGTCCATTGACTGGTGGCGAATTGCAAACATAGCAGCCATGGACTTCGGCTTGTGGATCGCTGTCACTGCCGCGGGCCTGCTTGCCGCGCGGCGCATCAGCGCGATGCTCAAAATGTTCCGGCATCGCAGCGTTATTGCCGTCATGGCGCTCGGATTGGCCCTTCTCCTGGCCGGCTTTTTCGAAGGCGCCGGGCTGGCAATGATCATAGGCGCTTACGTGATGGGCCTTTCGCTCTCAACAACTGATTTGAAGCGGGTGATTCAGGAACGGCTTCAGGGACTGCACGTCTTCCTCGTGCCGGTTTTTTTCGCCGTCATGGGCATGCTCGTGGATATCCGCGCGCTCGGGTCGCCAATGGTCATCATGTTCGGCGTGGCCTTTGCGCTTGTCGGAGCCTTTTCAAAGATAGTCGGCTGCGGCCTGC
>JAGYMT010000365.1 GCA_018400335.1 Kiritimatiellia bacterium
CCCGATTCCCTGACGGCAGGTTGTTCTGAAAGAGTTATTACTCAGACATTTGAATTAAGGAGTCAGGAGTCAGAATAGGAAATCCATATAAGCCAAACGAATACGCGAAAAACGGTTGAGAGGCCATTCGGCTTTGACGACAGCCTTTGCGCCTTTCCATGACCGATTATTTCGCATTTTATTCCGGATTCCCTGGCCAGCGCTCGGGCAGGCTGAATTCTGACTTCTGACTACCTTGAGTTGTTACCTTAAAGAAATATAGCGGAGAACGCGCTCAGGCAACGTATCGGCGGTGAGACCGATATCGCCATTTACGTTCTAAATAAGTCGGTCATCTCTTATATCGAATGTCTGCCCTAATGAGAGGTCTTGGGGACATCACCTCTAATGTTTGGCTCGCTTCTTATTTGCGACATCGTCGCATAACGCTGCCTTATGTTTAATATCCCGCCATAGCTTTAGCGAAGGGGGGCCCTCCGGCGTTCCCCTCGCGCGGCCTTCCCCTATCTGAGCACGCCGCCGGTGTTTGGCCCGTCCATTGTGTGAATTGCCTGATTTAGCGTGAAATATGTTGCGCATGAATCGGACAATGGTCTAATATGCGCAGGTCAACTTGAAGAGGAGAAGCAATGTCCGGAAACGGAAAACAATACGTGCTCTCGGTCCTGATAGCGGACCGGGTGGGAATCCTGAGCGAGATAACGACGGCTGTTACCGAGCTCGGCGCCAATATAACGGGCATCAGCCAGACGGTCGTCCAGGGCTATTTCACGGTGATTCTCATAGCGGAATTCGATGCTGAAATCGAAGAGCAAACGCTTTGCAAGGCGGTAGAAAACCGATTCCGGGCAGGCGAAACCTCGGTGATCGTGAAGCGGTTTGTCCCCGCGCGACGCATTGCATCGGCCGGCGACCGCTACATCCTCACGATGTCCGGCAGGGACCGGCCCGGCATACTGAAGACCTTAACCGCATACCTCGCGGAGAAGAAAATAAACGTGGAGGACCTGTTCTTCCGTATCACGGGCGAGCACGTTACGCACATCGGCGAGGTCACCGTGCCCGGCCGGCTGGATGTGAAACAGGTTCAGAACGAACTCTGCGCACTGATGGCGCCCATGGGGCTGGCCGTCAGCCTCCAGCACGAGAACCTGTTCAGGGCGATGAACGAGGTGGGGTCGGTGGGACTTATGCTGCAAGGACAGCGCCATGTATAGAACGGACGACATTCTTCATACCGTGCGAATGCTCCAGGAGGAGAATCTGGACTTGCGCACGATAACCATAGGCATTAACCTTCTGGACTGCGCCGGCCGGGACATGGCCGCCGTCACGAAGGCGGTCGAGGCTAAGATCAAGCAAAAGGCCGGGAACCTCGTCAGGATCTGCGATCAGCTCACGACGAAGTACGGGTTGCCGATAATCAATAAGCGCATCGCTGTTTCACCCTCCAGCTGGCTACTGGAGGGACATACGGCGGACGGAGCGCTCAGGCTCGCGAAAGCGCTTGACCTGGCGGCCGCCACGGTTGGGGTGGACCTCATCGGCGGCTTCACTGCACTGGTCCACAAGGGTATGACCCCCGGCGAGCGCCTGCTCATCGAGGCGCTGCCCGCCGTGCTGAGCAGTACGCAGCGCCTGTGCGCCTCGGTGAATATAGGCACAACCAAGGCCGGCATGAACGTGGACGCAATTCTTAAAGTGTCCGACGCGATAATCAGGATAGCCGAAGCCACGCGCGACCAGAACGGGTTCGGCGCCGCCAAGCTGGTGGTCTTCGCGAACGCAGTGGAGGATAATCCCTTCATGGCCGGCGCCTTTCTCGGGCCGGGCGAGCCGGAATGCGTGATCAACGTGGGCGTGAGCGGGCCGGGCGTGGTGAAGCGCGCGGTTGAGCGGCTCGTTCACAACAAGCCGGACTGCACGCTCGACGAGATAGCCGAGGAGATCAAGAACACCTCGTTCCGCGTCACCCGCACCGGCGAGCTGATAGGAAGAGAGGCGGCGGAGATGCTCGGAGTGCCCTTCGGCGCGCTCGATCTCTCTCTGGCTCCGACGCCGCGGGTCGGCGACAGCGTGGGCGAAATCTATCAGGCGATGGGGCTCAAGCACGTGGGCGCGCCGGGAACGACCGCCGCCGTGGCGCTGCTCAACGACGCGGTGAAGAAGGGCGGCGCGTTCGCCTCGTCATCCGTGGGCGGCCTTTCCGGCGCGTTCATACCGGTGATGGAGGACCACGTGCTCGCCCGCGCGGTAGCGGACGGAACCCTCACGATCGAGAAGCTGGAGGCCATGACGGCAGTGTGCTCGGTGGGGCTGGACATGATCCTTGTGCCCGGCGATATAGATGTGCACACGCTCTGCGGGCTTATCATGGACGAGGCGGCCATCGGCATATTCGGCAGAAAGACGACGGCTGTCAGGGTGATCCCCGTGCCTGGTAAGAAGGTTGGAGAATTTGTTGACTTCGGCGGACTGTTCGGATCGGGCACCGTTATGCGCCTGAACTGTAACTCGGGGAGCGCCGACTTCGTGCGCCACGGCGGCCACATACCCGCTCCCATCCAAAGTCTGGGGAACTGATGAATATGCAGATCATTTATATCGCCGCGATAGTTGTCCTGCTTTTCGGGGCAACGATCTTCGTCCATGAACTCGGCCATTTCTTCGCGGCAAGGCTGCTCGGGATGGTGGTGGACATCTTCTCCCTCGGCTTCGGTCCGGCAATATGGAAGAAGAAGATAAACGGCATAGTCTACCAGGTGGCCGCGATCCCG
>JAGYMT010000366.1 GCA_018400335.1 Kiritimatiellia bacterium
GCCGTTTGGGTCATAAAAAACCGGAGTTCCGTCCGCAAAAAGCTTCACCGGCCCATCGTAGCCGAGCAGAACGGCCACTCGCATTTGTTCAGCGCAACGCATCCTGCAACCGACGAACACGACAGCGTCCTCGGCGCCGACTGATGAAAGCGCCTCGCGCAGGTTGCAGAAGCCCGGCGCTCCGGCGTCGAGCTCCAGCCAGGACGCTGCCCCGGAGCCAACGGGTATCATGATCGGCATGCGCCGCCATTTCAATTTCTCCGCGGAAGGCACGCGATCAAGAGTCTCAAGTCGGCCGGCTCCCGGTTGAAGCTCGCTCACGCTCAGCGCCTTCGGCCAGGGAGGCGAGAGGTCGATGCGCTTGGCGGTCAATACCGTATCTCCGTTGGCATAGGAGACTTCGGCGTTGACAATGAGCGCATCGTCAATCACATCGAATGCGATCAAATGCGCCTGTTCAGCGAAGGGGGCGAGCGTCACGGTCCACGTGTCGCGCCGGCCTTCGGACGGGCATCCGCCCTGAAGGCGCAGCTTCAGCGTCCGGGTTGCGGTCTGATCCCCGACATTGCGCGCTACGACACGAATGACGCCGCGCCGCGCTATTGGCGGCTGCTCCAGGTTCAACTCGGCCTCGAAGCAGGCGCGGGGCGGAAGGTTCGAACGCAGGGGCGAGATTTGCAGCCCGATCTGCCCGGTCGGAATGGGCTCAAAGCCCAGCTTCAGCGCGGGTGAATCGTTGCGCGGTCGAAAATCGAGTCGCGCCAAATCCATGAAACGCGGGTCCTCCCGTTCCAGGTTATGTTCCTCAAGCAAGCCGGTCCGCGCCGCGTCTTCGACGGCAATGCCGCCGCCGCCGAGGATGATGTTGCGGGCAATCACGTTGCCCCTGGGCTCCGCCGGCTCGTTGTCGAGAATGACGGCCAGCTCGGGATAGCGCGACGCCCAGGGCTCTTTATGATAGGGCATGCTGTCGAGCAACGAGATGATTTCCGGCACGTAAGGACCGGCCCAGCCGAGGGCGCGCGCATCGAGACTGATCGCTCGCGGACATTCCACGAAGATATTGTTTGTCGCGAGAATGTCGCGGCCTCCGCCCAGCAGAAGCCCTTGCGCCACGCGGTAAAGGATGTTGCCGTGTATCGAGGTTCCCGAGAACATATCGTCGAGATAGATCCCGCTGCAGCCCTTGCCTCGAAACCCGGCTATGTGATGCAGGTAATTGAATCGGACACGGTGTCCGCGCATGGTCCAGTCCTCCGGATGCGCGCCTGCCGTATAGATGGCTCCGGCATCATTGGCGCCCGTGACCGCCTGATAGATCTCGTTGAACTCGACCGTCTGTTCGTTGCCCGTAAATCCGATGGCGATATGCGGAATATCGTGAATGCGATTATGCGCGGCCCGGTTGCCGCAACCCGTGAGCTGGATGCCCACCTTGTAGAGCGGGTTCCAGCGGGAGATGTGATGGATGTGATTGTTGAGAGCCTCGTGTTCGCCCGGCGTCAGCGTACGCCGGTCGCCTCCATTGAGATAGATGCCGCCTGATCCGGTTTGATAGATGTCGCAATCAACGATCTTATGTCTGCGTCCGCCCGTTACGCGCACGGCGTCCTCGCCGATATTCCGCAGGACGCACCCGGCGATGCGCACGGACTCGCCGTCCGCGATCCGGATCGCCGTCCCGCGCACGGCTTCGACAGTCAGTCCCTGGATCGTGAGATGACTGACCCCGTTCATCGTGAAGGGATCACGCAGAAGCGATATCATAACATCGCCGTCTTTAAGTGTCGCCGGCTTGCCTGCGGAAGCCGGGGCGATGGCCGGCGGCCAGAAATAGAGAATACCGACATCACGATCAAGATACCATTCGCCGGGCTGATCGAGTTCGCACAGCAGGTTGAACGCGTAGAACCATTGGCCGGCGCGGTATCCGTAATGGTGCGGATGTGTTTCATCGAGGGTGATCTCGCCGGTTTCCGGGACGATGCGCTCAACCAGCATGCGCTGATCAGACCAGTCCCAAAACCAGTAACCGTGGAGCATGGCCCCCGATTCGGCGGACCAGCGACGCAATCGTTCAGGCTCGACGTCCGCCGTCCTGAAACGCCCGGTTCTGCTGCCGCGCGTGCCTCGAACATTGTAGCCGTCCTCCACCGAAAGCTCGGCGATGTGCAGATAGCCCTCGTTCGGGTAGCGGGCGACGGTCATGGGTTCGTCGCGGAAGAACAGCTCGAGCCCCGGGTCGGATGTCTGCGCTTTTGTCCCTGAATTCAGGGCGCCGAAGTCCATGATGCCGTGTGCCTTCAGGTCCGCCTTGAACACATGTCCCCGGGCGGCGGGATTCAGGCGCGCCAGTGTTTCGGGATCGTCAACCGGGCGCCAGTCGGTGATCCGCGCGCCGCCGGCCATTCGCGCCTGCTCGCCTTCCGCCGCCCGGTAAATGACCGGAGCCTCGGCGGTTCCGCCGTCTTCGCTGTCGAAAACCAGCGGCTCGCGCAAGATATAATCGCCGCCGCGCACAACCACCGTGACGCCGCCGGACGGAAGGCCTGCTTCCGCCTTCATCGCCCGTATGGCATTCCGCGCTCGCGCAAGAGATGCGAATGGCCCATCAGATCTTTCGCTATTTGCGGACTGGAAAGCCCCGCTCCAATCGTCATTTCCGTCATGAGCCACATAAAAAACATGAATCATATAAATCCTCTTTGAGGCTCTTGCAAAAGCCCCGGCAACGCTGCGCCTGACGGCCTGCGTCGCGGGGCGTTTTGTAAGCTAAA
>JAGYMT010000367.1 GCA_018400335.1 Kiritimatiellia bacterium
CGGACCGAGAATCGTCAACGCGCCCCATGCCACGATGCACGAGACCGTGCCGACAACAACCCCGACCTTAAGCCATTCCGCGAAACGAATCTGTGTCCGATAGCGCTTCTCGAGCATGCCGAGCGCCACGATGTTGGCGGTGGAGCCTATCATGGTGATATTCCCGCCGAAACAGGCGCCAAAGAGCAGCGCCCACCAAAGCGAAGTTGTGCCCAGGTCTCTCACGACAGGGATGAAAGCCGCCACGAACACCACGTTATCCAGGAATGCCGAACCTACTGCAGCCAGCGCTATGATGAGAGGCGTCAGTAGATAGACGTTCGAACCGAAGACGTTTATAAAGCCATCCGCTATCCGCGCCGTAACACCGGTATGCGCGAGGCTGCCTGCAACGGCGAAGAGCATCATGAAGAACAGCAGCGTCCACCACTCAACCTCGGCTTCGATGTAATGCCGCGCCCGGCGGGGGCGCCACAGCATCAGCGCGCCGGACACCAGCAGCGGGGTGGCTATGAGAATCGTGTTCTTCTCCACGCCCAGCGCCTCCTCAATCACGTGATGCAACGCTATAAGCGTCATCATGCCCACGAGAATCGCGAGCGCGCGGCGATACGGCACCCGAATCAGCGGGGAAAGCCCAAGACCCTGCGCGCGCCGGGCCTCAAGTCGTTCAGTCAGCAGCGATATATCCTTCCTGAACCACCAGCACAACAGGCCGAGGTTGACAAGCAGAACTACCAGCATAACCGGGAATGCCCACGTGATAAAGTCAACGAAGGTGAACCCTGCCTTATACCCCAGCAGAATGCCCACGGGGTTACCCAGCATAGTGCCGGTCGAGCCGATGTTGGTTGACATAACGGATATCATGATAAAGGGCAGCGCGCGGAGCTTCAGCGTGTCGCAGACCTGAAATATGAGGACGCACATGAACACCATGCTCGACACCTCATCCACAACGCAGGCCATGACGGCCGAGAGAAACACGGTGGTGACAACAAACACCTTTCCCGTCATCCGTTTACCGGCCAGCACCAGTTGGATAATCCACGTGAACAGCCCGAGCTCCTTCAGCACGCCCACTGTAACCATCATGCCGACCAGAAAGAGAATGATATCAAGCTCGGTGGACGCAACAAAGCTTTGCAGGGTGAGCGTCCTGCTTCCCAGGAGCGCGGCAATCCCCACGAGGGTGACCGCGAGTCTGTAGTCCCAGAAAAGCAGCGTCGCCATAATGATCATTACAAAGATCGCGCAGGCGAGAACCTGCCGGGGCTCAAATCCCGCCATCCTCGCAAGCAGCACCGTCGCCGCTTCCACAAGAACAAGGATTGCGGCACGGCCCCACGCGAAGGTGCCTTGAGATTTTGCCACAGCGCTTCTCACAATGCTACTCCCTGAGAACCTTGGTAATGAAATCGTGGAGCGAGATAACGCCAACGAGCTTCTTCCCGCGAACTACGAACACGTGGCGCGCCGGATGGGTGCGCAGCACCTTGGCCACCTCAATGGCGGGAGCATTCTCAGGAAGTGCGGCGTAGTCTTCAGACATGATATCCGTGAGACAGCTTGTACCCTCATTCCGCAGGAGTTCCACGAACGGCTCAAAATTGATTATGGGCGACAAGTCCTCCATCCACAGGATGTGATCCGGCAGGCAAACGCGGAGCAGCTCATGTTCGGACACCATGCCGACCAGATCGCCGTCCTTATCAACCACGGGAAGCTCGGCTAGATCGTTCTTCACGAACATGTCAATCGCCTGCTTGAGGGTGTCTGTCTCCTTGACCGCGGCCGCGTTGCGGGCCATGATGTCGCCCGCGCAGACGTAGTCGGGGAGTATCAGTCCGCCGCGGTTGAAAAAGCGCCACAGCTCATCGGCCGATGAGAACTCAGCCGCGCGGAGTGCCGCGCCCGGCTCACGGAGCATCTTCGCCAGCGAGCTGGCGGCCTGGAGGTACAAGCCGGGGGCCGAAATCGGAACAAGCATGAGGATCACGAGGTGCGCCAGCCCGTCTTCGCCCTCCGCGAACCTGACACCGGAGGCGGATGTGGCTACAGCGACCAGAAGGCGATCCACGCCCTCAATGCGCGCGTGAGGCATCGCAATGCCGGAGCCAACCATCGTGGAAGCCTGCTCCTCGCGGGACACCAGCTCGCGGAAGGCGGCGTCAATATCCGGCATACTCTTCCTTGCCGCAAGCCGACCGAGGAGCGCCATCAACACCTCGTCACGAGTTGCCAGCGCCGTCTGGGGAAGAATCTCTTCCGGACCGAAGAGCGAGGCGAAATTCAATCCGTTTAAACCGTTACCCATAGGCCCCCTTCGAAGCCGTGCGATTCTCTTTGCATGTCCTTCAGAGGGGTCCCTGAAAAATGGACGACCGGGAATAGCAATACAGGCGTTGCGCCGGCCCGCGATGAATCGCCGGCTTCATACCCAACAACACTCGTTGAACGAATGCACAGAAGAATACACCCGTCTGCCATTGTGTCAAGATAGGATCATGACATTCGGGCAATTTCCATTTTAGGACAGGCGACACACGCCTTCGCTCCCATGGCATGAGCGTTCCGCTCGTGCACCCACCCTATCTTTCATATGTTGTTTAGGATCACGAGCGGGGACGCTCATGCCACGGGGATCGGGGTCAACGAGGCCGGCATACAACTTCTTCGAGTCGGCGCGCGGATTTCCCCAGCAATTCTAATTTTGGCCTGCGTCAATAATCACGGCGTGCTCGGAGAGCCCGCCCTACCTGG
>JAGYMT010000368.1 GCA_018400335.1 Kiritimatiellia bacterium
ACTTTCAACGAAGTTGGTTGGTTCCTCCGTTTGTTTTTTCCCCGCTGGCGAATCAGTCCCGAATACTCACGGGCCTATTATAACAGTCACCTGCGCATTGTTGAGTGCCTCAAGGCGCTTATCGGCGGCTGGCTTGACGCGCACGGGGATGGTGCGCCGGTCCGAGCGGAGCAGGGGATCAAGCGGGAAAATCCGTCCGGTCTGCACCTGGCGCTGGATCTCGACCACGGCGCCCTCGATGTCGCCATCGAAGGCGGGCGAGCGGATCAGCGTCTTCTGCCCCAGGCGTACCCGCCCGATGTCAGTCTCGTAGACCTCCGCGAGGACCATCATGTTCGCCGTATCCGCGAGATCGAGAATACCCCTGTCGCCGATCGCCTCGCCGATCGCCTCGCCGTCGTAGGAGTGGATGGCGAGGATTTCCCCGGCCATGGGCGCGCGTATCCGCTGCGCCTCCAGCCGGGCCAGTTCCAAATCCCGCTCGGCTTCAGCCACGGCCACTCGCGCCTCGGCCTGATGCACCTCCTCATGCCGCCCGGCGTGGAGACTGTCGAGAACGCTCTTCGCGCGGAGCGTTTCCGCGTTGGCAAGATCAAAAGCGTTCAGCACCTCCTCGTACTGGTCCGTCGAGACAAACGAGTTGGTGTGGAGCGCTTCGTATCGCTCCTTGCGCCGGCTGTGCATCCGGAGTGACGCATCGTGCGCCGCGAGGATGGCGCGCTGCGCCTCGACAAGTTCGTTGCGTTCGCCCGCCGCGACAAGGGCGAGGGTCGTTTTTGTATGCGCGATTTCCCTTTCTGCGCGCGTGACGGAAGCCTCGCATATCCCGTAGTCGCGCAGGCGCGCGAGTTCGGCGCCGGCCTCGACGCGGTCACCGCGCTTCACGAGCAGTTTCAAAACCACCGATCCGCCCGGCGCGGCGAGGGTGACGGAGCGCTCGCCCGCGATCACCTGTCCGAGGCACGCCACACCCGGCTCCGCCCCGGGCGAATGGTGAGATAGAATGAGCATTATTGCGGCAATAGCATATTTGCGCATAATCAGGATTCCTTTTCGTCCCCGCTCCCCGCCAGGAAAGGGAAGAGCTTAATGCTTGCTAATCCGGAAAAAAGTGCCAGAATGACGGTCAACAAGCAAGGATGATTTGAATGATTGCCAAACAAGACCTCTATCCACTGATCTTCAAGCCGGTCTATAAGGACTATTTATGGGGCGGAACTGTTATTGCGTCCCGCTACGGGCGCTCTCCGGCTGCGGGAAAGATTGCCGAGTCGTGGGAGATTGCCGACAGGACGGACGGCATGAGCATGGTTCTGAACGGGCCGCTGGCCGGCCGCTCTCTTCATGAACTTGTTGAAGCCGATCCCGCGGCGATAGCGGGGAAGGGCCGCGCCTTAACCGTGTTTCCCCTGCTGATCAAGATCATTGACGCGCGCGAGCGGCTGAGTCTGCAGGTCCATCCTGACGATGAATCGGCAGCGCGCTTCGGAGGCGAGGCGAAGACGGAGATGTGGATAGTGCTTGATGCCGCTCCGGGGGCAATGGTACATGCCGGGTTCAGGGAGCCGATGGATGCCAACGCGTTTCGCGCCGCGCTTGAAAGCGGCGGTGTGGAAGAGCTTCTGCGCTCCATTCCCGTGAAGAGGGGCGACGCGATCTACGTGCCGGGCGGCCGAGTTCACTGCATCGGGGCCGGATGCCTGCTGCTGGAGGTTCAGCAGAACTCGAACACCACTTACAGGGTGCACGACTGGGGACGGGTAGGGAGCGACGGCAGACCGCGCGAGCTTCACGTTGAACAGGCGCTTCGCGTCATCCATTGGAATGACACGGAGAACCCCGTGGTCGCCTGCGGCGGCGGCATGAATTCCGTTTCCGCGGATGGCGGAGAAGCCGTGCGCGAGGTATGGAGCTGTCCGTATTTCAGGGTCGAGCGCCTGTGCTTCTCCGGCGAACGCGCGTTTGTAACGGATGGGTGCAGCTTCCATGTCATCTTCGTCGAGAAGGGGCATTTGAAAGCAAGCGCGGGCGGAGTGTCCGTCGAGGCCGGAGATGGAACAAGCATTCTGCTGCCCGCGTCCGTCGGAGAATACAGATTACTGGGCTCCGAAGTCGAGTTGCTGCGGACGAGCCTGCCGTGAGTTGGAGGCCGGCTGCAGAAAACTCACCTCGGCTTACATCTCCGGTGCTTCTGCAGTGGCATGAGCGTCCTCGCTCGTGGTCCTTCTCCACTGTTTTCTATTCAGGACCACGAGCCGGAGGCTCATGCCACGAAAAATACCGGTTCTTCTGTAGCCGGTCTCGGTGAGGCCGGTCCCTTCTCAACTCATCCTATATTGAGCAGTTCAACTGCTCTTTCTGGACCGAATAGTAGTACGCCGTGAGAAAGACCTCAATCCAGCCTCACTTGATGCCCGAGCCGCTGGGCAGTTCTCCGTCAACTGTGAGCAGACGAAGCTCCTTGCCGTGCGAGGCGGCGAGCAGCATGCCGTTCGATTCCACGCCCCTGATCTTCGCCGGCTTGAGGTTTGACACGACCACGATTGTCTTTCCGATCAGCTGCTCCGGCGCGTAGTGAAGCGCTATTCCCGCAACGAGCTGCCGTTTTTCATCACCAACCTCGATGTCAAGCCTCAAAAGTTTGTCGGCGCCCTGCACCTTTTCCGCAGCCAGCACTCGGGCCGTTCGTAATTGGACCTTCGCAAAATCATCATACTCTATTCTCGCCACCCCTTCCGGAGGCTGCGC
>JAGYMT010000369.1 GCA_018400335.1 Kiritimatiellia bacterium
AGGCCGCTGTAACCGCGGGTGTGATGGAAACCGACAGGTTCAGCGCCGAGGTCGCCCGCGGCACGGATGTCGTGGCGACCGTCAGCCGCCAGCTGTCGGAAGTCATCACCCAGGTCAAGGAACTGGCGCCCAGGTTTGAAACGGTCAACGACGGAATGCGCGCCCAGTCGCTCGGCGCGCGGCAGATAACGCAGGCGCTGACACAGGTGAGCGAGGGCGCGATGAAAACTTCGGACTCGCTGCGTCAGTTCAATGAGGCCACCGCGCAGTTGCGCGAGGCTGCCCGGCGGCTCGAGTCGGAAGTTTCCGCGTTCCAAGTGTAGCCGGGTTCATACAGGATGGGTTTGCATCATGCTGTTTGTTATTTTCAGGGCTGATTCCGACTGCTACGCGCTGGAGGCGCGCAAGGTGATCGAGGTGATCCCGGTTGTGGCGCTGCGCGCCTGTCCTGAAGCGCCGGCCTATGTGGCGGGTCTGGCCAACTACCGCGGATCGGGGTTGCCGGTGCTGGACTTCTGCCGCATGGTCGCGGGCACATCAGGCGCCATGCGGCTTGGCGCACGAATCATACTCATAGACCACCAGGGTGTCAATGGCAGCCGGCGCGCCATCGGGCTGCTCGTCGAGGCGGTGCTCGAAACGTCCGAGCGGGAGGATTCTGATTTTTCGGAAACCGGCATCCAGGCACGGGAAGCATCATGCCTCGGTAAGCTGGCTGTTCGCGGGAACGCTTTTGTCCAGCGGGTTATCACGGAACGGCTGCTCCCCGAGGAGGTCGAAAGCCTGCTCTTCCAGGAGCAGGAGAGGTGCCTGCCATGACGCCGCTCTCAGTAGAGGAATACCTTGAGCGATCAATCGGCACTGGGACCGCCAAGCACCAGCTTGGCATCCTGGTCTCAATAGAGAAATATCTTGAGCGATCAATCGGCCTTGACGCGCAGGCCATCGGCATGGATGCCGTCGCCGACGCGGTTAAGCGCCGGATGGCGGCAATCAACGCGGCCTCCGATCGCGACTACCTGCAAATGCTCTCATCTGCCCGTGATGAACTCCATGCGCTTCTCGAGATGATCGTGGTGCCGGAGACATGGTTCTTCCGCGACCGTGAGCCGTTCCTGCTTCTGGCTCGTCATGCCGCGGCACGGCTGGTCAGGCCATCTTCTCTCGCCCCGCTCCGTATCCTCAGTCTGCCCTGCTCATCGGGCGAGGAGCCCTACTCCATTGCCATGTCCCTGATGTCGGCCGGATTCCGCCCCGGCCATTACGAGATTGACGCAGTTGATATCAGTGAGAGCCTTCTAAACAAGGCAAGGTTCGGCGCATACGGGCCGAATTCCTTCCGCGGCGGCATACCGGAGAACTGCGATTGCTATTTTTCCAATGAAGGCTCAGCCAGGGTGGTCCGCCCGGAACCACGGCTCGGCATTCGTTTCATCCGGGGCAATGCAATGGAGATGGATGGACTCGGCCTGGCCATGACCTATGACATGATCTTCTGCCGGAACCTGCTTATCTACCAAACCGAGGAAGCGCGCCGCCGGATCGTCGCTGCACTCCACCGACGAATGAAGCCGGACGCCCTCCTGTTCGTTGGGCATGCAGAAATGATCAGACTGCTCTCGGAACGCCATGAGCCCGTGCGCCCCGGCGGCGCGTTCGCCTACCGGATGAGGTCTGAACAATGAATTCTCAACAGGTGCAAGACTGCTGGAACAATATCGGCGTCCAGGGCGACAAGTCCTGCCCCGAGCTGAAAACCCACGTCCACTGCCGCAACTGCCCGGAATTCCAGCAGGCCGCCCATGTTCTTCTCGATCGCGCTGCGCCCGACGGCTACGTTCGGGAATGGACGGAACTTTTCGCCGGCGAGAAGGATGCCGTTGAAAGCTTCACGGATTCCGCGATCGTGTTCCGGCTGGGAGCTGAATGGCTCGCACTGCCCGCCGGCCTGTGCGTCGAAGTGGTCTCGCGGCGGCCGGTCAGGCGCGTCCCGCACCGGACCAACGGCATCCTTCTCGGCTTGACAAGCGTCCGCGGCGAACTCCTTCTCTGTTTTTCTCTGGCCCGCCTCCTTGGACTCGAGCCTACAGCGCCGGATGCTCCCGGGCCGGCGCCGCGTATGCTGGTAGCCTCCAGGGACCGATTCAAGCCGGCATTTCCGGTTGACGAAGTCCTCGGCATCCACCGCTTCGACATGGCGTCGATCAAGAACATTCCCTCAACAGTGTCTCACGCCGGCCCCCGGTTCAGCCGCGGCGTGATCACCGTTAACGGGCTTGGCGTCGGGCTTCTGGACGATGCGATTGTCTTTGAATCACTTGCAAAGGAACTGACATGACTGCATCCGGTGAACAGGACCTGAGTTCCTTTTCCATGATGGACCTTTTCCGGCAGGAGACGGAAACCCAGTCCGCCGTGCTCAACGAAAACCTGCTCGCCCTGGAACAGAATCCGGCTGACGCCGACCGTTTGGCTGTCCTCATGCGCGCGGCCCACTCCTTAAAGGGCGCGGCTCGGATTGTCAACCTCGATCCCGCCGTGAAGCTTGCACACGCAATGGAAGACTGCTTTGTGGCGGCGCAGAAGGGAGAGATTCTCATACACCCGGAATTCATGGATGTCCTTCTGGCCGGGGTGGACATGCTGGTGCAGCTCTCGCGCGTGCCGGAAGAGTCCTGCGCGGAATGGCAGGCCGGCCATGCGGCGGAGCTCGATGAACTTTCAGCCAGGCTGAGCGCGATCAGATC
>JAGYMT010000037.1 GCA_018400335.1 Kiritimatiellia bacterium
GCTCACCAAGAAGTTCTGACCATCCTCCCATGTGACACGGAAATCGCCTACTCTGAATTTCTTGCCTTCGTGCAGGTCAAACTGCTCTTCGTTTAAATCTGGCACTGGCTCGAAGATGTAGAGTTGCTCAAGCACCTCGGCTCTATTCTCGTCGGGTATGATGTATTCTTCAACGGTGCCGCCATGTACCTTCAGTGGACGCGTCGGGAAAGGTAATTTTCCCTCGCCGGGTTGCACTCGTCACCATAGTAGTCGTCCTCCTTCTTCCGTGCAGAACGTTGCCATTGAGTGGCACTCGGTAGCGCACTCTCCATGCGTTTGTTCGATCAGTGTTTATAAACATCCCGGCGGTGGCCGATTCGCAAAATCACGACCTCTTGTTCGAGAATTGCAAAGATGACCCGGTAGTCGCCCATGCGGAGTTTCCGGAGACCGGCAAACTCCCCTTTAAGAAGAGAATAATTGTCGGCTCGCGCAATCAGTTCTTTCTCAATCTTGTCGAGAATACGTTTTGCCTTGGGTTTGCCAAGTCTGGACAAGTCTTTCTCGACGCTCTTTTTGTAGGTGATGCTATAGGCCAAGGGACTTCCTCATTTCGCGGCTCGAAACGACAGGGTCTTTCTGGTCACGGAGGCGATCTAGTGCAATCTGGACATCGGCAAAATCATCAATGTAGGATTCCAGCGCCTTCTGAACATGAAAAGACCGGGGGCGTTCAGTTTCCTCGGCAATGTGGTTAAGTTCTTTGGCAATTATCTCGGGCAATCGAATGGACACGGCAATACTCATATTTCCACCCTTCCTGTATATCACTGTAATACAAAGTATGCGATATGTTTAATAGTGTCAACATGATTTTATATCTTTTGGGTGTTGGGGCTCCTCGTTGCTATCTCGTTGCCTGTTCGTCCGCCAACCACCACTCGGGACTTGGCGGCTTGATCACGCCACGCTCCGGTCGAGCAGAGCCTTGGCCTTCGCGTTCTCGTCAGCCGGCGTCGGTCTCCGTCCGTTCCCTTTCCGTTGCCTTCAGCGATGTTCAGGGGATGGCCTGGGATGCCCGAAGGAGTTGGTCCTTGGCGTTTAGGTGTCCGGTAAGAGCCTCGCAGAACCGATACGCCCAAGTCATGTACTCAATGGCCGCGCGATACACGTCCAGTTTCTCATGGCCAAAAGCCATCACGGTCTCCTTTCGACCCCGATACCGACCCCGACCCCGATCATCTCTGCTCTTCTTCGTCTTTCTCTGTCCGCCGTCTGCCCTGAGGCGCGAGCTTCAGCGAGTCGCCTCAGTGGGCTTGTTGGCCGTCCCGGATTGTGCCCATTGAAGCTCCGCCAGCCACAAACCATACGGAGCCCCGATATCGGACCAGTGCCTATCCTCAATGCCGCAGTGCGTGATGTATGTTCGTCCTCGCCAGTCATAAATCTCCGCAGCATGCGCAAAGAGGGTGCACAGCGGCGACGTCCAATCGAACCGGCGGGGGTCTCTGCTGTGGAAAACCAGAGTCTCATCGTACTGCCGATGACTGTGGTTCACAAACAGGTAGTAGTCGTCACCCCGCCTGTACACAAACGGCGACTCCAATGCGCCCCAGCCGATCTCCACATCGGATAGAAGAGCTGGCACCGACGGTTTCCACCGTGCCAAATCGCGGCTTTCCGCCAAGACAACGGCGCTCTTGCCTGAGTGGCTGGCGGCACCATAGAGCAGGTATGTGCCATCATCCGATTGCAGGACACAGGGGTCGCGGGTGCCCGGTCCCAGATCCAGGACCTCCGCAGGGATCTTGTGCCACACGTTCAGATCGTCACTGTGGCCAAAGTGGAAGCCCTTGTTGTATCCATAGATCATCCGGTATTCCGCCCCGTACGGCACGACAAAGCAGGCCCCGATATTCTCGGTCGTTCCCGACGGCAGCGAAAAGGCATCCTCCATCGCGGTCCACGGCCCCCAGGGATGTTCCGCGACCGCGTGGCCGATGTGTCGATGGCTGCCCGGACCGTACAGATTCCCGTCTTCCGGATAAGGGTTGGTGATGCCGAACCAGTGAATGCGACCGGACGAATCGACGAGCATGCAGTGGTCGTTGATGTACCATTGAGGCGCCGCCGTGCCCAATCCCGGTTGCGGCATGCCTGGTGGTGCAAGTACGTGTCTGAAAGCCCCATCTATCCATGGTATTTCGGTCATCATGTGTTCCTTTCTCTGCCAACGCCGCAGGTCAGGCGCGCTGTCAAGCGTCGCCTGCACCTGCTGGTTCGGATATCTGTCTCGTTTCGTGTCCTTCAATGAAAGGCATAGCCACCTATTCATCTGCCCGTGATTGCACCTCGTCCAGTCGGAATCGAACACTGACGATGGACTGCAGTTCGTCGGGGCGGTACTGAATGTAGGTGGTAGCGACGAAGGTTCCCTCGGGCAGCAGTTCGAGTCCGGGGTAGGTGTGATCGGCACCGCGATAGCTGCGCAGCAAGCGGATCAGGCTCTCGCCCTCGCGGCCGGTGACAATATCCTCGTAGCGTCCCACCCAGGCCGTGAAGTAGTCGTCAGCGAAAGCGGAAAGGGTCTTACTTTCCCCCGGGGGTACCGGTCGAAAAACGATGACCAGGCGGCCGTCGGGGGCATAGCGGGGCAAATGCCGGTCGCCGGTGAGGGCGAGCGGCAGCTCGCGCGGCGGGGACCACGTTTCGCCTTCGTCGTCACTGGTCGCCATCAGCGAGTTCATCTTCCGGTTCTGCTCGCGAATGAGTAGCAGCAATTGTTTTCCGTCCGGCGAACGGACGCAGGCTGGCTCGCAACTACCAGCTTTGTCCACCACCGGCTTCGATTCACCCCAGGTCAGGCCGCCGTCGTAGCTGGCACTCTGCCAGATGACGCCGACGCTGGGTTTGCCGTCGCGGGCGCGCTCATACCACATCAGGTGCTTGCGCCGTCCGTCGGGGGCGGTGGCTTCGAGAATGGTGATCGGCGCCGTCCAGCCGGTAATCGGCCCGTCTTCAGGTTGCGCCAGACGGATCGGGCACAGCTCGGACCAGGTGGCACCCTCGTCTTCGGAGACGCCTATGAGAAATGTCGTGCGCTCCTCATCGCGGCAGAACACGAACAGCCGGCCCGTGCCCTGTCCATCAACCAGCCGGTGAATCGTGGGGGTGCCGCGCCCGATCTCGCGCCAGTTGGCGGGCAGATCGAGATAGTCGCTCCAGCTCTTGCCGCCATCGTCACTGCGCTTCATGTAGCCCCCCGGCGCGCCGTGCCGACGGGTGCCGTCGCGCCGTGCCTGCCAGACGCAGAAGATGGTCTTTCCGTCCGACAGCAGGACCGTACTCGGATGCCCGTTCCATTCGGTCTCGCTACCGCGCGCCACGAAAACATGCCGCTTGGTCTGCCCCGAGATATCTATGACGGGCAGGTTGATGTGCCTGATGATTGCTTTGTTGCCTTGCGCTTCGCCGGTCTTCATTGTCTCTCTCCTCTATTCGAACAAGTGATTGTACGTGTCTGTATATCACCCCAAATGGGGTGATATACTATTCTGGAGCAAGCTGCCATCCATAAGAATGCCTGACAAGTGAAATTATTTCGTTCTTTGCGGCCCGAATGGGATGATATACAAACGCGAGAGGTGTGTCATGTTTCGGGTTCCGGACGAGACGGTTCACGCCTTTTCCGTAAGCTCCACCATCTTCCTGTAGTTTGCAAGCGTGCGATCCGAAAGCTCTCGCCCTATCGGGCAGGCGGAGGGCATCAGCACGAAACCCCTGCCCTTCCCCGCCGTCCCCTGCTCTATAGCGGCGCGCACCTTCTTCTCAAACTCGCTGGTCGGCAGGTTTTCGATGTCCGTTATTTCGATGTTGCCGAACAGGACGAATTGCGCCCCGTACTTTTCTCGGACATAGGAGAGCTCCGCGTCGCCCTGCGGCGGCGGCTCGATCGGGTCCAGCCCTGAGGCGCCCAGCGACGCGATATGGTCGAGAATATCCTTCAGGCGTCCGTGGGAATGAATGCGGGCATAGCCGCCGTTCTTCTGAATGGCTTCGACCATCGGCCGGTCGTATTCGACCACGTAATCATGGAACAGGCTCGGCGGCAGGTAAGGCGGAGAAGCGTATTCCGGTCCGTATATGCGCCACAGCCTGCCCGGCATCGCGGCGGCAACAGCCTCGATCCGCGGCAGCAGCGCGCGCGCCGCGCGTTCGAGCATCCGGTGAAACAAGTCCTGCTCGGTGAGCGCGATAATGGTGAAAAGCTCCATGTGGAACAGCGGCGCAACACAGCAGAGCGGATCGCCCGTATCCAGCATCACGATGCCGGAATCGCCCAGCCGTCTTTCGAGATCGAGAATGCCGCTCGTATCCGGCACGCCGCCGGACTGCGGCTCCGGAAGTGAGAGCCATGCCTTCGCGTCGTCAACATCCTTGAGCAGGTGCTCCAGCTGCCAAACGGTGTCAACATCCGGATCGCGCCGCGAGTGGCTCGTCAGCATCCGGCCGCCGGCGTTCACTTTCGTCATCGTGTGGCGGCTCCCGTTCTCATCGTATTCCGTGACCGTCTTCGTCAGCCCGGCGGCCGGGTCGGGCGGAACATCCTTGAAGGAGGGAAAACTCATCACAATGCGGTCCGTTCGATCGCGGGTGAACTCGATCAGCGGCTTCCAGGAGGGGTGCAAGAAGATATTAAAAGGGTTATCCTTGTTTTCCGTGTTTTCGAAGCCGTTCAGCTCGTAGAAGCTCACCGGCGGGCGGTCCACCGGCAGACCGTTGAGCGTGGCCATCAGTCGTTCGCGCCTGGTCATACATTGTCCCTTTCAGCTAAAAAAACCTTCGCCAGCCTGATTGATTCATGAAAAACAGCAAAAAACTGTTAGTTCAAAAACGAATTTAAAATGTATTTGGCTAGCTCCTTAATTTTCGATTGTTCGACTAAATGAGTCAAACAATTGATTTCGACGTTGATAACATGTTATCAGTCAATGTGTTCAGTGTTCAGGGGTTCAGCGTTCAGGAAATGCCCATGCGCTTTCCGGCCTGAACACTGAACGCTGAACACCTGAAATCTTTCAACGAAGTTGGCTAGTCTCTTATCGAAAAAGTAACAACAACATGTTGTAAGAACGACGAATGACCATTTGTTAAGCAACGAGATAAAAAATCAGCTTTGCGCCGAAGGCGCATCATAAAATTTTCGCCCGGCGAAAATTTTATTTAGTCAGGATAGCGCGTTAATCGCGCCTTACGGGGAAGAAATATGTCGCAGCATCTGAGTTTGAAAGCAGCCAGCAGGATCAGGACCAAGCGGAACGTGCTCAAGCGTTTTGAGAGAATTGACTTATTGAAGGCGGACGGAAAGTGGAAGCAGGGAGACCGCGCCTATGGACTCCCAAAGACCAAGCCGCAAGAGTGACGCGGACTCGCGGGCGATGCGGCTTCACAAGCATCTTGCCCGCTGCGGTCTGGGTTCCCGCCGCGCGTGCGAACGGTTGGTGGCGTCCGGGCGCGTGTCGGTTGACGGGAGTCCGGTGTCCGGACAGGGCATCTGTATTGATCCCTTCGCGCAGGTGGTGGAGGTTGACGGCAGGCGCGTGGAGCCTGAGAGTACGACGGTGCTGATGCTGAACAAGCCGCGCGATATCCTGTGCACATCGTCGGATCCGCGGGGACGCCGCACCTTTCTCTCGCTGCTTCCGCGGCTTGACGCGCGTCTGTTCACCATCGGGCGGCTGGACAGGGACAGTGAGGGGCTTCTGCTTGTCACTAATGACGGCGATCTGGCCCACGCTCTGATGCATCCGAGCCGCGGGGTTGAGAAGAAGTATCGGGTTTGGATAGGCAGGAAGCTCTCGCCCGGCGAGATTTCCAGAGTCAGGTCCGGAATAAAATCGGGCGAAGATAATCTGAAGGCCGATGAAGTGGCGCTTGTCAAGAGCGGGGAAGGCGTCTTCGTCTACGAGCTCCGGCTGCACGAGGGGCGCAACAGGCACATCAGGCGGATGTTCGAGGCGCTGGGGATAAAGGTCAAAAGGCTCAAGAGAACGGCAATCGGGCCGCTCGAAATCGGGGGCCTTCGCCTCGGCTCTTGGCGTCTCTTGGAGGCTGACGAAATCGCTGGTCTTCGAAATGGCATTAGCGTGGCGATTGGCGACAAAGGAGGTGCGCGGTGAAGAAGTGTGTATGCATGATGATCGCGGCAGGATTGGTCATGGCCGGGACGGTTTCCGGCGATGCGCAGATCGAGCCCGCGCCGAAGGTACGGGTGCTCAAGAGCAACGTCAACCTCCGGGCGAAGCCGAACATCCACTCGGAGACCGTGGGGCAGGTTTCTGAAAAGGACGAGTTGCTGGCCATTCGTTTCACCAACGAGTGGGTGGAGATTGTACCTCCTCAATCCATTGATTTGTGGGTACTGGGCGATTACGTGAACGGCGGCGTGATTGCAGGCGACAACGTCAACGTGAGGGCCGGGGCCGGCATTAATTTCAACATCGTGGGTCGTCTTGCGAAGGGTGAGAACGTGACTGTCCGGGGGGAGAAGGGGCTATGGGTCAGCATCGCTCCGCCGGAGAAGAGCTCGCTGTGGATTCACTCAGTCCTGGTGGAGGTTATTCCCGTTCCGCCGGAGGAAGAAGAGGCGGAGTCCGTTGAGAAGGACGGTTCGGTCGAGGTGGTGGAGGGGGGGCAGGGCGACCCCGTAACGGGCCATGTGGAGATGGAGGATTCAGAAGGCACGGGGACAGACCTCGCTGTTCCGCCGCCGGCTGACCTCGATCTTGTTGAATCTCCGTATCAGGGTCAGAGAAGGCAGTATGAGGGGCTGCTGCGGCCCAGGAGTTTTCTTGCGCGAAGCCCGAGCAAGTATCGGCTCATCGCTTATGACGAGCGCAACAGGGCTGTTACCCTTTGCTTCATCAAGGGAAACGAGGTGCAGCTCAAGTCGCTTCTCAACCGGCACATGGTGGTGACGGGGCGGGTCTACTGGGTGCGCAGGTCCGAATACCCCGTGCTTGTTCCGGACAGGATTATACTTAAGGCGCAGTAGCTCGGCCTCAGTACAGCTTCTCGTATTCGCCCTTACTGGTCTTTTTGAGTTTATGGAAGCCTGCGCTCTTTGCTCTGTCGTCGAGTCCGCTTTGAGAAGAGCCGACGGCCGGCGCGGAGATCAGGCGTACAAGTGCGGCGCCGCAGGAAGGGCAGCTCTGTAACGGATCTTCGGTCAGTCGTTCTATTCTCTCGAAGCGCGAGCGGCAGGAATCGCACGCGCGCGCAGGGTCTCTTGCCTGGTATTCTCTGATCGGCATAGCGTCTCCTCCTCCTCCGCCGCCTCCTCCCAATCAGGACGACAACCCGATCGCGGCGGCGCCGGTCAAATGATCGTTCAGCCACGAAACCGCGACGGGCCAGACCTTCCGGGTCCAGCTGTTCCCCGGGTCGTAGATATATCCGTGTCCTGAGCCCGGGCTGGGCATGAACTCCACGCCGCGGCCGGCCTTCATAAGGGCTTCGGCCAGGATGTGCGACTGGCTGCAGGGAACGACATCGTCGCCCGGGTCGTGCGCCAGCAGCATGGGCGCGGAGTTTCCGTCAACGTGCAGCGCGGGCGAAGCCTGCACCCACGCCTCACTCTTCGCGGAAACGGGTCCGCCGAGAAACGCCTGCCAGTGCTCCTTGATCTCCTGGAGGGCGATGAAATTGTGGACCCCGTGAATATCAACCACGCAGTTCACCCTTGAAGAAACCGATTCATCCGCTTCTTCGAGCACGCCAAGGCATGCGGCAAGGTGTCCGCCGGCTGAGCTCCCGAATGCGGCAACACGGTCGGGGCTGATGTCAAAGCGCTTCGCGTTGCCTCGCAGCCAGCGCACGGCCGCCTGGCAGTCCTTGACGGCGGCGGGGAAGGGCGCGGTCCGTGTGAGCCGGTAATCAATGGTGCAGGCCAGGTAGCCGTCCAGAGAGATGCGATGGGCGTGCCAGAGGAATTGCTGGCGCGCCCCGGCGTGCCAGCCGCCGCCGTGAACGAATATCACCGCTGCTCCGTTGTGTTTCGCGTTTTCGGGCAGATAGGTGTCGGCGACGAGATCTTCACCGCCGGGGCTCGCGAAGCGTTCCGTTAAGGCCGGATCCGGCACATCCTTGTCATAGTATTCCAGAGAGTTAGACATTCCAGCTCTTTCTGAATCTTTGCAGATAGATAAGGTTTCAGGTTTCCTTCTTCGCCGAGGCTAAGGAGGACAAGTCAGGGTTCAGTCTGCCTTCAGATCGTGCGGTGCAATCAGGTTTTTTCAAGCGACTGATTCTCCCGATTCTTGGAGCCGGCCGTCCCGGCCGGATGAAAAACGGCGGGGACCGCCGTCTCCATTCTCATTTTTCGAGCAAGTCTCCAAACCCATAAAATACGATTCATATAGCAACGTCAAATACCCGGCTTCCCATAAAATTCAGAAAGAAACGACATTCTTTCGAGGCGCGCGCCACACGGGCACGCTGCCGGTCTCAAGCCTCTCGCCGTCGGAAAGATTCTCCGGCCGATCCTTCAGCTCGCGTGCCAGGGTCGAGCGCAATTTGGCGAGCGTTTCGGCGTGTTCCGGCGTCGAGGAAAGATCGCAGAACTCATTGGGGTCGCCCGTCCTGTCGAATAACTGTTCCTCTCCGTTTGTGGGGTTCCACACGTATTTCCATTTCCCCGTGGTGATGCACTGGTAGGTGTTTTCCGGTGCGTAGCATGGGGAGTGTTCGTGGTGGTAATAAGGTCTCGGATCGAAGCTCTCACCTTTCAGCACCGGCATGAGGCTGCGGCCTTCGACGGTGTCGGGAATCGGTACTCCGGCGGCATCGAGGAACGTGGGCATGATATCCTCCAGTCCGACAAGGGATTCATCCAGAACGTTGGCCTGTCCGTGCGGCGGGCGGATTATGAACGGGATCCGCGCCGACCCGTCACAGGCGCTCACCTTGCGCCACAGGTGATGATCGCCCAGCATCTCGCCGTGATCGGCGGTGAATGCGATCAATGTGTTGTTCAGCAGCCCGGAACGCCCCATATATTCCATGAAGCGTCCGACCTGGGAATCAATATACGCCAGGTATGCGAAGTAGCCGGCGCGCGCGCGGTGGTTCATTTCCGGCGAAACCTTTCCGCGCCATGCGTTGACGTCCATAGGGTATCTCGCCTCTTCGGCGTTTCGCCTGGCCCACTCGCCTACGACGGGCTGCGGGATATCCTTATCCATAAACAGGTCGAAGAAATACCGCGGGGGACACCAAGGGGGGTGAGGACCGTTGAATGAAAGGCAGATAAAGAACGGGCGCTCCGGGTCACGCTTCCTGATGTGTTCCATCGCCTGGCCGGTGAGCCACGTTTCCTCCTGCTGGTGCTCCGGCAGATAATTGGGGCGTGCCATCCACGAGTTGGCATGGACCCCGTGAGCGGACCTTGCGTGCGGTATTCCGGTTTCGCGGTTGATCCATTCGTCGTAATCGCCGGGAATCACCAGCTCCTCGAATCCGAGGTGCAGCCGCCCGGGGTGAAAATGGGTCTTCCCAACGTTGATTGTCTGATACCCGGCGCGAGTAAGTTCCCCGGCCAAGGTGTGCTTATAGGGCCAGGGCTGGCCGTCCTGATATCCAAGCATTCCATGCGAGTCGGGCTTCATTCCGGTCATGATGGAGCGCCGCGCCGCGATGCAGGACGCGCAGGGCGTGAATCCGCTGGTGAATGTAACGCCACCTGCTGAGAGGCTGTCAAGGTGCGGCGTCTCGGCCACGGGATGGCCGAGGCGTCCAAGACTGTCGCCCCGCCAGTGATCGGTGAGAATCAGAACCAAGTTCGGTTTTGCATCGCTCATCCAATACCTCCTTTTCTTCACACTATTTCCATGCATTTTGCAAGTCAACTCAAAAATCGGGACTTGTCGTTGCCACACCCTGCAGCCAGGCTCGCTGATGCCGGACAATGGTGCCTCATTGTCGAGAAACTGTTATGAAGACCAAGCGTTCATGCCTGCCCGCGCGCGGAGCGCACGGGCCACCTTTTTCCTTTTCCTGCGGCAGA
>JAGYMT010000370.1 GCA_018400335.1 Kiritimatiellia bacterium
TCCGCCTCCGATTTGACCGTCATTCTCACTCCCGCTGATATCGCGGGCGACTTGCCCCTCTCCTTCGTTCAGCGGCCAATAGCCAACCAACCCCTTCTCGTTGCCCTGGATGCCGCGCCGTGCCTGGGCGGCGATCCGCGCACCGGACAGGGCTTCACTCCAGATTTCCACATCCGCGATGTAGCCGATCCACGATTCGTGCATGTTGGCCATGCACCCGAACATCAGGTCGCCGTCCAGCAGATCGGCCCGCCCCTTCTTGGGCAACGCATCGGCAAGCACCCCGTCAATGTACAGCCGCAAGGACTTGCCGTCGTACGTGGCTGCGTAGTGGTGCCACCGGTGGTCGAACGTTGCCGGATCGGACGGCCGATACGACACCTGGTAGGGCTCGTGCGGCGCCGGTTCCGCCTCCGCATACATCCGCACGCTGACCACGTTGCGGTTCGCGATCGTCCGCGCCTGGCGGATCGCAATGGCGGCATCGCGTCCGCCCTTGTCCAGCACGGTCCGGTACGATTCCGTGCTCTCCGCATAGACTTGGGCGCTGATGGTAAACGCATCGCCCAGCGCCGCAATCTCGGGCGGATTGCCAACGCGCACATAGGTCTTCCCCCCTTCGCCGAACAGGAGTGCCGACGTCCGCGAGGGGACCAGGGTATCGTTCGTGACGGACGCGTCGATTCGTAATCCGCGGCTCCAATTGGCCGCCGTGGCGCACTCGATAGCGGCGGGAAGTTGCTTGACCTCCTGAACGCGCACCGGCACGTCACGATCGACGCGGCGATATACGCTTGCCGCATCAAGCAGCTTCTCGATCCGCTCCTGCACCACCCCGGTCGACACGGCCTTCCCCATTGCGGTCTTCAACAGGTCGGCACATTCACGCACTTGAGCCTGGTACAGGTGTGCAAATCCCGTCACCGTTTCATTCTGTAACGCCGATGCACCGTCCAACGCCGCTACCGCCCGGGCATGCTCCCGTGCTGCGTCATCGAGCGCCGTGGCCGCCGCGTCCAGCTCCGCCAGCTCCTCCCGCACCTCGGAAACGGCAGCCTGCGCAGTAGCGAGAAGCTGCTGCAGCGGTTCACAACGAGAGGCCAGCCGCTCGCGGTAAGCCTGCACGAAACCGATCGGCGCCTCATGCGTCCCCTTCGAGGCGGCCTGACGGATGGCGGCGAGACGGGATCGCGCCTTCTCTTTCAACTCGCGCGCCTCCCGATAATCCGCCAGCGCCTTGCGCAGCCGGGTAAGGGCGCCCCAAGCATCAGTCCCACCGTCCACCATGCCCGCCACATCGGCCTGCACGGCGCGCAATGCGTCGCGATATAGCGTTCCGAAGCCGTTCAGGTCAATAGACAGGACCTTGACCGACACCTCGAGAAGCCGGTCCAGCGAGGCTGGCGGCGGAATTTCTACCCGAACCAGGTAAACACCGCTCTTGACACCGTCATAGCCTTTCACGCGCTGCGCATTGGTGATCCAGAGTTCACCCTCGTGTTCGGCCAAGCCCGGATAGGTTTTTCCGTCGGGGAGTCGCATGAAGCGTGTAAATAATGACCGTTCCGGATCCACCCAGAAGAGATCCACCCCGCCCTTCGCGGTCACGGCCACGAGCCGACCGTCGCTCAGCCGCAAGATCTTCTGCCCGCCAACGATACTGCTGGTGCGTTGCCCGAACGTCGCACCAGATTCGGCAGCTCCGTCGCGCGCAGCGTCGATGCGCATATCATTCCACGTCCACTTCTTATACTCCGGCGCCTGGCCGACGGCAAACTTCCCGTAGAATCCGCCTCCTCGCAGCAGGCAGTAGCCGGTCCCGTCCGCACCGAAGGCCAGCGCGGCTTCGGTCCCGGGGCCGTCAAAAAAGTTCTCGACCCAGACCTCCCAGTTCTTTCCGTCTCTTGTCCGGTACAACGTACCCCGGCGATCTTTGCCGGAATAGCCGGCGCTGTAGCCGTACCCGTCGTGCCAGGCCACGTCCCAACGCCACGTGTCGAAACCGGTCGGGCAGGCGTAGGGACCGGTCCAGGTGCGCCCATCCTTCGACAACCACGTGACGGACTGGCGTTTGCCGGGCACCTCCCAGTCGGCGGGGTTCTCCTTCTGTTCGCCGATGAAATAGATCGACGAATTGAGCATGAGCTGCCCATCCGGCGTCACCGACATGCGTGGATCGCGAATGTCGCCCCCCTCCCACTCGAGCAGCGCGGCCGTTTCCCAATCCCGGCCGTCCGCAGAGGTAATGACCCGCGCGCGCCCCGAGGGATCGTTGCCGTGCCTGTTGCCCTCGCGAAAGGAGCAAAACCAACGATCCCGGAATCGGATCAGGTAAGGAAACTCCAGGTTGGTCTTCTCCCGATCCGGCACCCGCGAAAGATCCCAGATTACCTGCCCGTCGCGCGCGGTCGAGAGGAACAGTACGCCATCATCGGGGACGACGTGGGTGGCGTTGGTTTCGGCGGTGAAAGCGGGAAATGCGGAGAATACTGACAACGTCAAAATCACAGACACAAGCTTTATGCCTAAGCCACATATTTTCAAATTTGCTGAACTTGTATCGGGTTCAATCTTCAGACTTACGTTACGATTCATTTTCATTATACTTTCCCTTTCTGTTATAAGATTAAATATTAATCAATAGCCAGCTTGGCAAATTTTTCTCTTACATGGTACCCGCCGCCTGTAGGAATAAATGTTTGACCGGAAGCAGAACCATGTTTGACATCACGCTTCCTTACTCTTCC
>JAGYMT010000371.1 GCA_018400335.1 Kiritimatiellia bacterium
TGACACCGTTCCGCCCACGTATCACGCCAGGCCGAGGGCCGGGTTCAAGACCTTCACGGGGGCAGTTGCATTAACCATGCTTTCGTCTGCGCCCGTCGTTTTACCGACGCCTTCATTCTTTCATAAAATATTCGACACTCCTTGACAACGCGATTTATAGTGTAATCGTAATAGACATGAACATGTTCATATAATTGTTTTTTACATGAGGCACAATGGGAAAGATCAAGAATAAAGCAAATATCCGTGACGTTGCGAAGGCTGCCGGCGTGTCGGTTGCCTCCGTGGTAATGAGGGAACAGGAGCAAACATGAAAACGTTCTATGTGTCGACAGCCGGGAATGACGATTGGAGTGGCTCTCCGCCGGTTCCGCGCAACGATGGGAGTGACGGTCCCTTTGCAACTTTAGCCCGAGCACGGGACGCAATCCGGGCGCTGAAAGCGACGTCAGGCTTGGCGCCCGGCGGGTTCGAAGTTGTGGTGGCCGGTGGCGAGTACACACTCCGAGAACCACTGCTATTTGCCAGCGAGGACAGCGGCACAGCGGAGTCGCCGGTGGTTTACCGCGCTGCCGAGGGCGAGACCGTGCGGCTGTCCGGAGGCACGAAAATCGCGGATTGGCGCAAGGTTGAGGATCCCGAAACGCTCGCACGCATGCATCCAAGCGCCCGCGGACATGCCCTTCAGGCGGACCTGCACGCTCACGGTGTTTCCGATCTCGGCGCCATGACAACCGCGGCCGGTCCCTGCCGCTCCGACCCCGGTCTGGAACTTTTCTTTTGCGACCGGCCCATGACCCTGGCACGTTATCCGAACGAGGGCTACCTACACATCGCATCGTTGTCCGTGGACGACGGACATAACATCCGCGGTGCACGCGGCAGTCACGTCGGCCGCTTCCACGTCGATGGCGAGCACGACCGTCTGCAACGGTGGGCCGGGGAGTCCGGTCTTATGCTGCACGGCTACTGGTTCTGGGACTGGGCCGACCAGCGTATTGCCGTGACCACAATCGATTCGAAGACGGGAGAGATAACGCTTGACGAGAGCCATCCGCACGTCTACGGCTATCGCGCCGGACAATGGTTCTACGCTCTCAACCTGCTCTGCGAACTGGATAGCCCCGGCGAGTGGTTTCTGGACCGCAAAACCGATATTCTTTACTTTTGGCCGCCGACCTCCGGAGGATCGGATGACGCCGCATCGGGCAACATCGGAACCGGCGATGTAACAGTATCGGTCGTACGCAACCCCCTGGCGTTTGTAGACGTGCGCTACGTGACGTTACAGGGCTTCACAATCGAGGCGGCACGCGGCACGGGCCTTACGATTACGGAAGGCGAGGCAGTCAAGATTGCCGGTTGCACTCTGCGCAATCTGGGCGGTGATGCCGTCCACGTCGAGGGTGGTCGCCACCATGAAGTCGTCGATTGCGACATCTATCAGACAGGCGATGGCGGCATCCTGCTTGCCGGCGGCGACCGTTGCACGCTGACGTCCGGCGAACATGCGGCCGTCAACAATCATATTCACCATATTGCCCGATGGAACCCGCTCTACAAGGTTGGCATCCAACTCACGGGTTGCGGCAACCGCGCCGAGCACAACCGGCTGCACGATCTGCCGCATATAGGCATCGGCTTCACCGGCAACGACCAAATCGTCCAGTACAACGAAATCTACCAGTCGGTCACGCGGGCTAATGACGCCGGCGCCATTTACACCTCGGGAGCGCATCCCGAGGACTGGAGCATGCGCGGACATCGTATCCGCTTTAACTACCTGCACCACCTCTACGGCTTTGACGGTGAGGGTTGCAGCGGGATTTACCTTGACGACATGTTTTCCGGAACCGAAATCTTCGGCAATATTCTGTACTGCGTATATAACGGTTTCCTCCTGGGTGGGGGGCGTGACATTCTGTCGGAGAACAATGTTTTCATCGACTGCCCATGCTCGATTTCTCTGGATGCCCGCGCCCTCGGCTGGGCGGCGTTTGCGATGCCGGATGTCATTGCCGGACTCAAGTCCATGCCTTACCGCGAAGAGCCTTGGGCCTCGCGATACCCGGAGTTGGTCAACATCCTCGAGAACGAACCCGGCGCGCCGAAGGGCAATGTCATCGCGCGCAACATCTTCCGCAGCGGCAATGGCAATAACATCGAACCGGAAGCCAAGCCGGGCCTACGCATGGAAAACAACCTGGACGATGAGGATCCGCGCTTCCGCGACTCATTACGCATGGACTTCCGCCTCCGCGAAGACTCGCCTGCCTGGAAACTCGGCTTCGAGCCGATACCCGTAGAGCAGATCGGTCTGCGAACTACCGAACTTCGTCCCCATCTGCCAGCCCGCCAGCTTCTTGAAGCGGAGATGATCGTCGAAAGGCCTCCCCTATTTCGTGCCCGGCGATTCGTGCGCCCCGGCGTTTTGCGCCTGCGGGTCCGTAATGTCGGCGATGAAGCCGATTCCTGCGTCATCCGCCTCCAGGTGAGCGGTGGACATCTTGCGAACGGTAAGCCGCTATCGTGCTCGCTGGCCCCATTCGAAACGGTGGAACGAAAATATGAGCTTCGGGCGGATGCACAGGCCTTGCGTCTCACTGCGGTCCGCGAGGGTGTGGATGGCGTTTTGGGCACCCTGGAGATGGAAGCCGCGCTGAAGGGGACATGGCATGCCTGGCACAGATTCCGCGCAAGCGCGGCGGATGCGGGATGCCTCATCACGCCCGGAACACTGCGCT
>JAGYMT010000372.1 GCA_018400335.1 Kiritimatiellia bacterium
ACAGGCATAAGCTATTGTCATTCGGCATGTTGTAAAATAATATCGCGCCGGTTAACTTAACACGCATGCCCCCTACCCCCTCCGCGCTACATGCTGAACCGCGGCCCCAAGTAAAGCTCTCTGCTCAAGGGATCATTGATGAGAAACGAACTTGTTCCCTCCCGGAGCACCTTGCCCTCACATATCAGGTAGGCCCGATCGACAACGGTAAGGGTCTCGCGAACGTTGTGATCCGTTATCAGTATGCCCATCCCCTGCTCCCTCATCTCCCTTATTATCTCCTGAACATCAAACACCGCCAGCGGGTCAACCCCGCTGAAAGGCTCATCAAGCAGCAGCGCGGAAGGCTCGGTTACAAGGGCGCGCGCTATCTCAAGCCGCCGCCGCTCGCCCCCGCTCAGGGTGTATGCCTTCTGTCCCGCAAGGTGGCGGATGCTCAACTGGTCAAGCAGCGAGCGCAGCCTTTCGCGCCGCGCCGTATCGCTCATCGGGCGCGTCTCGAGAATGGCCATCACGTTCTCGGCCACCGTGAGCTTCCTGAAGATGGACGGCTCCTGCGACAGGTAGCCCAGCCCCACGTGCGCGCGCTTGTACATCGGGTATTTCGTTACATCCCGCCCCTTTAGAAACACACTTCCCTCGTTCGGCTCCACCAGCCCCACTATCATATAAAAAGTGGTGGTCTTTCCGGCGCCGTTAGGGCCCAACAGCCCGACGACCTCGCCGCTCTCGACCCTGATGTCAACCTTATCAACAACCCTGCGCCCCCGATATACCTTTACGAGCTCACGGGTGAGTATAAGAGGAAAGTCCCCGCTCATAATCCCTGCCCCTTCCGCAGATCGCCATCCTTCATATCCGGGATCGAGCGAAGTCGCAAGATCGCATTGGGCTCGCAGATCATCCGCCCGGTCTCCCTGAAGAAAGTTATGGTCTCGCCCGAAAGCTCGTCGTGCTTGCGGGTCACCTTCGGCTTGCCGGTGAGGACAACCTTTCCCTCCTGCATATAGTAAACAGCCTCGTCCCCCGTTCCGTTGATCTCATCCTGACTTAAGGTGACCCCGCCCTTCGCCCGTATGGAGTCTATGCCGTGATCCTCGGAGAACAGGATCGTGAGCGTGTCGGCGGTCATGTTCATCTGCGGATCGAGCACAACCACATTGCCTTCGAACACCGCAACCCGCTTCTCCTCGTCGTAGGTGAGCCTGTCGGAAGTTATCACGGTGCTGTTCATTCCATCCGCCAGGGACGCATCCGGCGCTTCTGCGGCATCCGGCGCTTCCGCGGCATCCGGCGCTTCCGCGGCATCCTCCGTCTGCGCGGTGCACGGCACGGCGGCCGCGGCCAGCAAAACGATGCTCACCGCAAAGGTCGCGGCGCTTCTCAATAGGACCCCGCGCGGATGGCCGTACAGGAATATCATGGTGTCTTCTCCGTTTCCGCCTCGCCATGGCCCGCCTTGATAACCACGCGGGCCTCATCGTTAATCTTGAATCCACCGCCTTTGCCGTTCCACTCAAACCCTTTGCCGGTAAGCTCGAGCTCCGCGCGCGAAACGAACACGGTTGACGTTGAAACAGCGGTCTGTTTCTCGCGGTCAAACAGGCAGCTCGGCGAGGTCACCCGCATCACGGACTCCCCGTCCTCGTAGAAAACAAGCATCAGGTTGATAATCTGTATAAGGCCGTCGGCGCGAATTGTCGCCTCGTCGCCCATCAACTCGAACCTGAGCCTGCCCTGATCGTCGTACTCCGGGTAACGAAGCTTCTTCACGACGCGACTTCCGGGCATGTCTTCGGAGCCGTACACGCTCGCGGCGAGCACAACGGTCATCATGAGCGCGAGCAGCCTTTTCATCTCGCATCCTTTTCTTTTCGCACAATCTTATCGATCTCCGCAAGCGTTTTCCAAAGTTTCTTGATTGATGCAAGAGGGAGCATGGAATCGCTGTCCGATAGCGCCTTTGCCGGATCCGGGTGTGTTTCAATAAAAACGGCATCGCACCCCGCCGCCACACCCGCCCGCGCAAGGCATGGAATCAGGCGGGAGGCTCCGCCGCTGCGGTTCCCGGCGCCCCCGGGAAGCTGCACGCTGTGCGAGGCGTCGAAAACCACGGGATATCCGAGCTCGCGCATCAACTGAAGACTTCGCATGTCGGCGACCAGATTATGATATCCGAAAGAGACCCCGCGCTCGGTGAGCAATATCCGGAGATTCCCCGTGCTCTCGATCTTTGCGATCACGTTCTTCATGTCATCGGGCGCCAGAAACTGCCCCTTCTTCACGTTCACCGGCCGGCCGCTCCTTCCAAGCGCCGCGAGAAGGTCGGTCTGGCGCGAGAGGAACGCCGGACACTGAAGCATATCGGCCACCCGGGCGACTTCCTCCACCTCATCCACGCCGTGCACGTCGGTCATAACCGGCACACCGAAACGCTCCTTCACCTCGCTCAATATCTCCAAGCCCCGCGCCAGACCCACCCCGCGGAAGGATGTAATGGACGACCTGTTGGCCTTGTCGTACGACGCCTTGAACACGAACGGAATGTCGTTTTCGCGCGCGAGGCGGGCCAGCTTTCCCGCGATATCAAGACACCCTTCCCGGCTCTCGATCACGCACGGTCCGGCGAAAAGGGCGAGCGGCCGCCCGCCGCCGACCTCGACACTTCCTATTTTAACTTTTCTGGTCTTCACGCCTCAACTCCATCCCAATGGCTTCGCCAACCCTCACCCCAGCCTGCGG
>JAGYMT010000373.1 GCA_018400335.1 Kiritimatiellia bacterium
ACTGTTTTTCGAACTCACCAAGTTCGCGTTCTCGCACCGGAGGAAGCAGTTGAAGACGCTGTTTCGCGACCAGCCAAAGGAACAGTCTTTCCGGGTCGAGTCCATCCTCGATGCTTTCAGAGCGTTTGGTATTGATCTCACGGCGCGGCCGGAAACCTTGCCGATGGAGGCCTGGCTGGAAGTCACGAAGCTGGTCTACCGCACGCAGACGCGCTGAAACGCGTGCGGAATGAATTCGATCACGTCGCCGGCGGTTATCGCGAGCTCTGTCCTGTTTCGCGCAGCCTCGTCCCCGGCCTTGCCGTGGACAAACACGGCTGCGCGCGCCGCGTCAAACGCGCCCATGCCCTGTGCCAGCAGGCCGCCCAGCAGGCCGGCCAAAACGTCGCCGGTTCCCCCGGTTGCCATGCCGGGATTGCCGGTCATGTTCACTTGAAGTTGATGTCCGTTGCAGGCCACAAGCGTGCCTGCCCCTTTCAGGACGACCACGGCGCCTGTCTTCCCGGCGGCATCCCGGGCCGACTTGAACCTGTCGGCCTGGATTTCCGCGGTCTTGCGGCCGAGCAGGCGGCCGAGTTCGCCCGGATGCGGAGTTATTACCAAGGGCTTCTCGGTTCCCCGCGCGCGGGCGAGGTCGTCAGGTCTGCCTTCAAATGCGTTCAGTGCGTCGGCATCCATGACGAGCGGAAGCGGGCACTCCTTGAGAATCAGGTCGGCGAGTGCGGCGGACGCGTCGTTGCGCGTCAATCCGGGGCCCACGACCACGGCGCTGAAATCCTCAAGTCTATCTCTCCAAGCCTGCCAGCAATCCGGCGACAGTGATCCGGCGGATGTCTCGGCTGCGGCGTGGACCATGGCCTCGGGCGCTGAGCCGGCGACTATCCCCGCTATCGAGGCCGGCGCCACGACAGTGACGAGGCCCGCGCCTGAGCGCAATCCGGCGCGCGCGGCCATGGATACGGCGCCGCTGTATCCGGCGGCTCCGCCGATAATGAGGAGATGGCCGAAGCTCCCCTTATGCGAGGCTCGGTGGCGTCTCGGAAACAGCATGCCAATGTCCTGTGCCGCGATAAATTCGATATCCGTCTCGATGTTTTCCAGCAGCTCGCGGGGAATGCCGATGTCAATCACCTCAATGCGGCCGACGTGGTCAGCGGCGCATGGCTCCACGAGTCCGCGCTTGGGAAGGCCCATGGTGACAGTGATGTCCGCCTTGACCGCATCGCCCGCCGCAAAGCCGGTGTCGGCATTCAGTCCGGACGGGATGTCAATGGCAACCACAATCGAGTTTTTGGCCGAGGCGTTGATGCAGCTTATCGCTCCGGCGGATGGGCCGCGCGCGGGCCCGCTGATGCCCGTGCCCAGTACGCCGTCCACAATCACGCCCATTTCAAGCGCCTGCGCCATCCGGGCATCTTCAATCGCAACATCCCAGTCTTCCTTGGTCGGCAGTTCCTCGACGCGCACCTTTGCTTCCTTCATCTTGTTGAGATGCGTCCTGGCATCGCCGCAAATATCTTCGAGGGCGCCGGCCACCCAAACCTCGACCTCGTAGCCGTAATGCCGAAGGTGGCGCGCGGCGGCGAAAGCGTCCCCGCCGTTGTTGCCGCGGCCGGCGACCAGGAGAATGGGGGGATCCTTCATCGAACATCTGTCAAACATTGCGTCAATAGCGTTAGCGACGCCAAGCCCGGCCCGGTCCATAAGTTCCTCGCCGGGGATCTTGTAGTCATCCATTGCGCTTCGGTCCAGCTTTCTCATCTGTTCCGCCAAAACGATCTTCATTTGCAGGAGCCCTTTCGTGTGTTTGCCAGAAGCACGGCCTGCGCGACCGCATAATCGCGGGCATGTGATACGCTTACGAGCGCGATTCCCGCGCCCCGCGCGCGAAGTTTGCGCTTTCCGGCCGGGCTGAACCTGATCGTCGGCGCCCGGTTTTCTTTTTCTGATGCCACCTCGATATCAAGCCAGTCGAGGGGGGCGCCGACACCGATTCCGGTTCCCAGCGCCTTGGCCACGGCCTCTTTCAGGGCGAACCGGCCCGCGTAGTGAATCCAGGGTTGCGCCCTCTTCTCGCAATCGGCCTGTTCGCCGGTCAGGAACACTCTGTCGAGGAAGCGCGCACCCCAGCGCCGGATCGCCTTTCGCATGCGCGGTATTTCCACAATGTCCACACCGACACCCGCGATGATCCCGACGCCGGATTTTCCGGATGTCATTGTCATGCCGGATTGCCCTTATAGTTCGCCATCTTCTCCAGCATCTCGCGAACAGCGCGCCTGAGACCCGTGAACACGGAGCGCGCGATGATGCTGTGCCCGATGTTGAGCGTGTCGAGATACGGGACTTTCAATATAGCGTCAATGTTGTCGAGATTAATACCGTGTCCCGCGTTCACCTGCAGTCCCAGTTCATGCGCCATGCGCGCCCCGTTGGCAAGCCGCTTCAACTCCCGCGCGGCTTTCCATCCTGCCGCGTTACAGAAGGACCCGGTGTGCAGTTCCACGCACGGCGCCCCGATTTCTGAACAGCCGGCGAGCTGGTCCATGTCCGGATCAACGAACATGCTAACAACAGTGCCGATGGCCGAGAGGCGGGCGACCGTCTTCTTCAGTTGTTTCGCGTTTCCTGCAACATCAAGTCCGCCCTCGGTTGTCAGCTCCATACGTTTCTCGGGTACGAGGCAAACCTCGTCCGGCCGTTCCTTGATCGCGATAGCGACGATTTCGGGGGAA
>JAGYMT010000374.1 GCA_018400335.1 Kiritimatiellia bacterium
CTCCTGCGCAAGACCCCTTGACATTGCCCGGACGGATTCATACTATAACGACTTATATTCATTGTTTCATACTTGAATCCATTTTGCAAGTTCTTTCTGGAGATGCGTTATGTTCGAATTCAAACCTGACTTTGAAGACGTTCTGAGCCGGTACGAGGCGTGGTGGAAATGCGCCGTAACCGACCGTCCGCTTGTCGGCATTAATTTTGCAAAGCCCGAAGGTGAGCGTGTGCCATGGCCCTCGCAAAGCCATGCCGCCATCCGCGACCGGTGGATGGATGCCGGTCACATCGTCAAATCCGCCGAGGCACGGATGCTGAACACCGAGTTTTTCGCGGACAGTCTGCCTATCGCGTGGCCTAATCTCGGTCCTGAAATCTTTTCGGCCTTCTACGGCTGCGAAATGGAGTATGGCGAACGCACGGCATGGTCGAAGCCTGTTCTTCATGATTGGTCCGCGGAATCCCTCGCCGGGCTGCGGCTGGACACCGGCAGCTTCTATTTCAGAAAGATCATGGAGATCACCGACGCGCTTATCGAGAATGCGCGGGACAGGTATATCGTGGGCTACACCGACCTGCATGGCGGGGCCGACGCCATAGCCGCGTTCCGCGATCCGCAGGAGCTTCTTATTGACACCATCGAGCGCCCCGCCGAAGTGAAGGAGCTGTGCGACAGGATCACAACCGACTTCCTCCAGGTCTACGACCTGTTCCACGAAAAACTATCCGCGGCCGGCATGCCGAGCACCACATGGTGTCCCGTTATCGGGGTGGGAAAGGTACATATTCCATCAAATGATTTCTCGTGCATGATTTCCGATCAGGCGTTTGAAGAGCTTTTCATTCCCGGCATCATTCGTGAATGCCGGCATATGGACCGGTGTCTCTACCATCTTGACGGACCGCAGGCGCTGCGCTTTCTCGACCGGCTGCTGGAGATTCCGGAGATACAGGCGATCCAGTGGGTGCCCGGCGCGGGCCGCGATTACTGGGCCGACTCTATACCCGTCTACCAGCGGATCCAGGATAAGCACAAGGCGCTGCAGTTGTTCTCCATTCCCGCCCGCGATCTTCCGCGGCTGTTCCAGGCGCTGAGCCCGGAAGGCGTCTGGATCAGTTCGGTATCCGGGATCGCGGGCCGCGCCGAGGCGGAGGCGGTGTTGAAGGAAATTGCAGGATGGACAAGAAAATGGTGACCCATGACAACTGAACAAACAAAGCCTAATATCGTTTTCTTCCTTGTTGACGACATGGGGTACGGGGACGCTTCGTGCCTCAATCCGGACGGAAAAATCAAGACGCCGAACATAGACCGTCTTGCCGGCGAAGGCATGATATTCACGGACGCGCATTCGAGCTCGGCCGTGTGCTCGCCTTCGCGCTACAGCGTGCTTACGGGCCGCTACAACTGGCGCACCCGTATGCAGTCCGGCATCGTGCAGGTCTACGGTGATCCCCTGATCGCCGGAGACAGGTTGACCGTCCCCGGATTTCTGAAGCAGCACGGCTACCACAGCGCCTGCATCGGCAAGTGGCACCTCGGGCAGGGATGGGATTTCGACCCGGTTGACGATGACTTTCATCCAAGCTCGCGAAGTGGAGGAGAACTCGTCAGCCTGGACCCGGATCCCGCCGCGACGCCGGCCCAAAGAGAACTCTGGCGGAACGCGTTCTCCAGGCCGACCACGGGCGGGCCGACCACCCGCGGGTTCGATTACTATTTCGGGGTGGACGTGCCCAACTGGCCGCCTTACTGCTTCATCGAGAACGACAGGACAGTCGGAGCGCCCTCGGAATTCCTGCCGTCGCGGCTGATCGGCAACAACCTTGCCTCCGTGCGCGGTCCGGCAATGCCGTACTGGCATTTCGAGCAGTTGCTCCCGACATGGGCAGCCAAGGCCGAAAGTTATATAGGGGAGCGCGCGGCGGCGCGCGAGCCGTTCTTCCTCTATCTTCCCATGACCTCGCCGCATACGCCGCTTTCGGTGAACAAACCATGGATCGGAGCCAGCGGATTGAACAATCTCTACGCCGACCTGGTGATGGAGACCGATGATGTGTTCGGGCGCGTTCTCGCTTCCCTGGAGAAGCACGGTGTGGCGGACAACACTCTCGTTATTTTCGCAAGCGATAACGGTTGCGCTCATTATATCGGGGCAAAGGAGATGGAGGCGCAGGGTCACTTTCCAAGCGGCCCCTATCGCGGCTATAAGTCCGATGCATGGGATGGCGGGCACCGGATTCCGTGCGTCGCGCGCTGGCGCGGGGTCATAGAACCGGGAAGCACGTGCGGCGAACTCGTGTGTCTCTCGGATTTCATGGCGACCTGCGCCGAAATTATCGGAACGGATCTTCCGGCTGATGCTGGAGAGGACAGCGTGAGCATGCTGCCCCTGTTTCGCGGGGCCGGCGCCGCCGGCCGGACCGCGGCTGTTCACCATTCGATATCAGGCAAGTTCGCCATACGCGACGGACGCTGGAAGCTCGTGCTCTGTCCGGGGTCCGGCGGATGGACGCACAACGACGCCGAGGCCGCCAAGGCGGGGCTTCCCCTCGTGCAGCTCTATGACATGCAGAGCGATCCGGCGGAGACGCGCAACCTCCATGCCGCGCATCCGGAAAAGGTTAAGGAGTTGCTGACGCTGCTCAGGAAATATGTCTCCGACGGACGCAGCGCGCCAGGCGAGAAGCAGGGTAACGATGTGCCGGTTGATATCTGGAAGC
>JAGYMT010000375.1 GCA_018400335.1 Kiritimatiellia bacterium
ATCCCGGAAGCGCCAAACCAAGAGATAGACGGCGCCGATATGGAAAAGCGACTCTTTAAATCTGAGCAGTCGCGATGAAGCAATCACAAATCAAAAGTGAGGATCATTTCCCGGCGGTGCGCGCTGCGATGGCGCCCGTGGGGCATGCTTCGGCGCAGATGGCGGCGAGCTTGTCGGCATCCGCCGGGGAGAAGAGTTCGTTGTAGGGCTTGATGCGGGTGGTGAAGCCGCGGTCGGTGAATCCGAACAGCCCGGCATTAGCATCGTCGGCGCCCAATCGCACGCATATTCCGCAGTTGACGCACTTGCCCTGTTCCAGGAGCACGCCCGCGATGGACTTGTCAATCGTGTAGTCGCGTATCCCGCCGGCGAACCGCTCGGGATCGGCCCCGTATTCGAGCGCGTACTTGCGCAGCTTGCAGTCCTCCACGGCCTTGCATCCGCACTCGAGGCAGCGCTTCGCCTCCGCCCTCGCCGCATCGGCTGCGAGTCCTAGCTCAACCTCGTCGAAGTTGTCGGCCCTTGCTTCGGGCTTCAGCTCCGGCATGGCGGCGCGCGCGGCCTTCTCTATTCCGGCGAACCGCGCGGCGGTAACTTCGTCCGGGCTCTCGCCCATGGTGCTGTTGAACTCCGCGGGACGCCCTGTTACCGGATGGTTGTTCAGAAACTGATCAATCGAGATCGAGGCTAGCCTGCCTGAGCCCACGGCCCACACCGCGATCTTCTGGTCCTCGCGCGCCACGGCGTCGCCGCCAGCGAACACGTCGGGAATGGAAGTCTGCATCGTGCGCGGGTTGACGACTATCGCCTTCCCCCGCTTGTCCAGCTCAACACCCTCGCCCTTGATCAGTTTTGAGTCAATGACCTGTCCTATGGCGGCGACCACCGTGTCGGCCTCCACCTCGAACACGGCGCCCTCGACGGGCACCGGGCGGCAGCGTCCTGACTCGTCCGGCTCGCCCAGCTTCATCTGCTGACAGCTCATGCACAGGCATTGGCCCGGCCGCGTGACCGCGAGCGGCGCGGCGAGGAATTTGAATTGAACGCCCTCGCGCTGGGCCTCTTCGCGCTCTATGGGCAGCGCCGGCATCTCAGCGCAGGTCCTGCGGTAAAGAAGCGTAACGTCCTTCGCGCCCAGGCGCAGGGCCGTGCGCGCGGCGTCAATTGCGGTGTTGCCGCCGCCAACCACGATTACCTTGTCGCCGACCGGCACCTTTTCGCCGTGCGCGGCGCGGCTCAGTAATTCGATTCCGCCCATAACCCCGGGCAGATCCTCACCCTCGGTACGGAGCGACGCGGAAAGCGGCGCGCCCACGGCGAGGAAAATGGCATTGAATCCCTCTTTTCGGAGATCGGCTATCGAGAAATCCGTTCCGAGCTTCTGTCCGAACCGCATTTCAACGCCCATTCCGGCTATGGCCTGCATCTCGCGCTCGAGTTCCTCGCGCGGCAGCCTGTAGGCCGGTATGCCCCATGCCAGCATTCCGCCGGCCTTAGGCTCGGCCTCGAACACCGTCACTGCATGACCCTTCTGGCGCAGGAAGTATGCCGCGGCCATTCCCGCCGGCCCGGCGCCGACGATCGCGACCCGCTTGCCGGTGTCATTCCCGACCGGCGGCGTATAGGGATTTCCTGAGTCGGCATCAGCCGCAAAGCGGTGCAGCCAGCCTATCGTGAGCGGCTCCTCCACGCGCGTGCGTCTGCATTTCGACTCGCACGGACGGGGGCACACCCTGCCCAGCGCGCCGGGAATAGGCAGCGCTTCCTTGATCACGCGGATCGCCTCGTCGTTGCGGCCATCCGCTATAAGCTTGATGAATTTCTCGGCATTGCAGCCCGCGGGACAGGTCACCACGCACGGCGCGATGCAGTCCCCGCAGTGGTCGGAGAGAAGAAGCTCCAGACACATCTTGCGGATGGCGCGTATGTTGTCGGACCGGGTGGTGATCACCATTCCCTCCAGCGCGACCGTGCTGCAGGATGGGACAGGGTTCGGACGTCCGGCCAGTTCGACCACGCAAAGGAAGCAGGAGGTGAAGGGGGGCAGTCGCTCGTCGTGGCACAGCGTGGGAATCTCGATTTCCAGCTTTTTCGCAGCGTCGAGTATGGTGCTGCCCGCGGGCACGCTCACGGGTTGCCCGTCAATCGTCAATGTGATCTCTTTGCTCATGATTCCTTTAATCCATGCCCACGGCGTCGAATCTGCACACGTCGAAGCACGCGCCGCAGTGAATACACTTTGTCTGGTCAATAACGTGAGTCTTCTTGCGCTCGCCGGTTATCGCGGCGGACGGGCATGCTTTTGCGCAGGCCGTGCAGCCGGTGCATTTCTCCGCGCTGATCGAATAGGTGAGAAGCGGCTTGCAGACCTTCGCCTGGCATTTCCGGTCGTTAATATGCGCCTCGTATTCGTTCCTGAAATAGCGAAGGGTGGTCAGCACCGGGTTCGGCGCCGTCTGACCCAGCCCGCACAGTGAGGTGGTTTTCACCCTGCCTGCAAGCTCTTCGAGCAGCTTGAGCTCTTCTTCGGAGCTCTTGCCCTCCGTGATGCGGGTGAGCATTTCGAGCATTCTCTTAGTCCCGATGCGGCAGAACGTGCATTTGCCGCACGATTCCCTGGTAGTGAAGGTGAGGAAGAATTTTGCTATGTCCACCATGCAGGAATCTTCGTCCATCACCACGAGTCCGCCCGAGCCCATGATCGCGCCGGTCTTGTTGAGCT
>JAGYMT010000376.1 GCA_018400335.1 Kiritimatiellia bacterium
TGTCCGGCCTGGTACCAGCTCTTGTGGCCGTCGTCAAAAGTCAGAAGGACTGATGGTCCCTGCAGCCTGAAATCACCCTTCAAAAACGCCATGAATTCGAGCATTGTCAGAGTCTTGTAGCCATTCGCCTTTAGATAGGCCAATTGCGACTCGAAACGCCGCCCGTAAACATCATGAAACATAAAAACCGGGACATTCTGTCCAAGCGAACCTCGATTAGGAGATAAAACGAACGAAGGATAGCCACCCCGCGCCAGGCGCGCCATCTCCAGCGGTGCCTCGCGGATACCGCTGTTGATTTTGCCGCGCAGTCCACGCATCATCATTTTCCCGCTCCCATTAGAAATCCCGGTTGATCATGCAGGAATAGCGGACCAAAGGCAAATGAAAATGATTAGCGTAGCATGAGCCACAAGCGTTGCAGTCGGGCGACAAGGCCGGCAAATTTGTTGACTCTTGCTCACCTTGGCCTGAGAAAGGCATTCTCTACGCCATCCAGAAAATGACAAGCGCGTAAATAGCATGGTTCAGAAGAAGGCTGTAGAAAGATGAGATGGTGTCGTCAATCGCAATCCCCCACCCGCCGGGCAGTCGCTGCAACCCCCTCGCGGGCGGTGGCTTTATAATATCCATGATCCGATTGGTGACAAACGCCATGCATAGCACCCATGGCGTGAGCGGAAGTCCGAGCATGCAGATGGGGAATGTGAGGAACTCATCCGCGACGATACGATGATCATCCTTCACCCCGAAATGCTTTTCCGCAACATCGCACAAGTATACCGCAAGCGGAACCAGCAGCGCCGCAATTACTATTCTCGAGAGGAGCGAAAAGGGGCTCATGGCCATCACAAGCAAGACGCCTGGAATCGTTCCGGCCGTGCCGGAAGCCACAGGAAAACACCCCAAACCAAACCCTGAGGCGATCACGATCAACGGCTTCTTCCAGACCGGGCATCCAACACACTCAAGAGATTTAAAGCACAACTTTGCGATTGGCAACTGGATTGACATAACGAACCGCCATTAACCCGTATAGCCTATGAACAGCCCATTGAGTTACCGCAGACGAAACAGCGGTAGCATGAGCCGTTCCTCACTGTGATGGCGCCGCACTGGTCGCAGACCGGAGCATCCTCCTGGAAATGCCGGAACTGACTGTCCGGCCGCAATTCGTCCGCCTTGCCCGCCGCTGGCGCCTGCTCGGCCTTCTTTGCCGCAGCCGCAAGGCCGGCTTCCGCTTGCGCGAGGGAATGAGCCTTCGCCGCGGCCTTGTTCCGTCCGTCCGGGAAGGTCATTGAAAGCCAGCAGAAGATGTAATCCACCAGCGATTTGGCGAAAGGAATTTCCGGATTCTTGGTGAACCCGCTCGGTTCAAAGCGGCTGTGAGTGAATTTTTCTATCAGGGTGCTAACCGGCACACCGTATTGAAGACACATGGAAATAGCCGTTCCGAAAGCGTCCATAATGCCACCGACCGTGCTACCTTCCTTAGCCATAGTAATAAAAAGCTCGCCGGGCGTCCCCTCCTCATAAAGACCCACAGTCAGATAGCCCTGGTGCCCGGCCACTTCGAACTTATGAGTTATGGACTGGCGCGTCGTGGGCATGCGCCGCCTGAACGGGCGCTGAACGGGCGCGGCTTGCGCCGACGCCACATCTACCTTTTCCTTTTCGCTGCCGGACGACTTGCCGGCCGAAACCGGTTGAATGCCCTTTGAACCGTCGCGATAAATTGCAACAGCCTTCAGGCCAAGCTTCCACCCGGACACGAACACCCGCATCACTTCCTCGGCAGTGGCGGTGTTCGGCATATTGACGGTCTTGCTGATGGCGCCGGAAAGGAATGGCTGCACGGCAGCCATCATCTTCAGGTGCGCCCGGTAATCAATGAACCGGGTTCCATTCTTCGGCTTGAAGGCGCAATCGAACACCGGCAGGTGCTTAGAGTCCAGCCCCGGCGCCCCCTCGATCGTGTCGCGCTCATTCACATATTCAATAATAGCCTTCGCCTGCTCGTGTGAATACTTGAGGTGTTTCAACGCCGCTGCAAGGGTCTGATTAACGATCTTGAACGAGCCTCCGCCGGCAAGCTGCTTGTGCTTCACCAGCGCTATATCCGGCTCGACGCCCGTGGTGTCGCAATCCATCATGAAGCCGATGGTTCCGGTCGGCGCGAGGACTGTGGCCTGCGCGTTTCGGAACCCGTGCCGACGTCCCATTTCAATGGCCGTATCCCATATCTTCGCGGACTGCCTGGTCATCTCCGCAATCCAGTCACCCCCGCGTATCTGGTCCACCGCCTCCCTGTGCATCCGTATAACCTTCATCATCGGCTTGGAGTTCTCCGCATAAGCATCAAATGTTCCGCGTGCGGCGGCAAGCTCGGCGGACACGGCGTAGGCATGCCCGGTCATCAACGCGGTAACGGCTGCGGCAAAGCCGCGCCCTTCGTCACTGTCATACGGCTTGCCAAGGCTCATAATCAAGGCACCAAGGTTGGCATAGCCCAAACCGAGAGGACGGAACCGGTGCGAGTTCTCGGCGATTTCCCTTGTCGGGTAGCTACCGTTATCAACAAGGATATCCTGCGCTATTATGATCGTCCTCACGACATGCCGCAATCGGCGCACATCAAAATTTCCACTCTCATCCATGAACTTGGAAAGATTGATGGATGCGAGATTGCAGGCGCTGT
>JAGYMT010000377.1 GCA_018400335.1 Kiritimatiellia bacterium
GTGGACTTGTCCGCCGTGTAGGCGGAGCGGCGCAGGGGCGCAGAGTGTTGTTGGTTTCCTTTGTGAGCTTTCCACCACGGGCGGACAAGTGCGGCTTTGTGAGATATATTCCCGTTTCCGTCTTCGTACCTTTGCTTTTTCATTCACAATAAAGAGCACGAAGCCCGGGTTGGCGGCCCCCGTGGCTTTTTTGCCATTGCACGACGGACTGTGAACGGGTATTGTTATTTCTGAAAACATGAACAATGCATATTCGCGTATCTTCACAAAACAGAAATGTCATAATGATCTCACTATCGGACATTGAACAAGCGGCCGGCAATATCGGCCGGGCGGCAAACGCAGAGCGAGAGTTTGTCACATTTCGCAACGATGAAGATCAAGCGCTTGAGTCCGACTTTGATCGCGCCGTCAAACAATTACCCCCTCGAACTGAACACAAACCATGAAAGTGAGGGGATCGAGCTTCTCCCGCACTTGTCCGCCTCCGCCACGCCTGCAGGTGGGATAGATTCTTGTTCTTCTTATTGACATTGACAGGCATCCGGAATAGACTGCTCATCATATTGATCGAAAGCAAGCACATAGCATAGAGAGGATAGACATGTTGGCAATCAAGGCAGTCTACGAAAACGGGGAAGTGCGCTGGATGCAAAGGCCACCGGATGACGGGCGGCACGACTTGATCGTGGTTTTCGAGGACATTCCCGAAGCGCGGCGCAGTGACGATGCAAAGACCGACGGAACGGGATATCAGCCATTGGATGTTGACAGGGCAATAGAGCGTATTCAACATACCTATAGCGACATTCCACAGTCAGTGTCATTGGTTGATGAACTTATTGCCGAGCGCAGACGGGAAGCGATAAATGAGTAGGACCTCTGTCGTATTGACTTCAGATGCGGCGTGGAAAAAGCTTCAACTTGAGTTAGACATCAAGCTCATCCGCTGAATCCCAGGTCATCGCCATAAGGGCTTGTCCCGCACCTTCCCGGCTTTGCGGCGATCGCTTCCGAGAAAGAATTTTCTTTGTGAGCTTTCGACCACGGGCGGACAAGTGCGGCTTTGTGAGATATATCCCCGTTTCCGTCTCTCTTATTTCATTCACCATGAAGAGCATGAAGCCCGGGTTGGCGGCCCCCGTGGCTTTTTTGCCATTGCACGACGGACCTTGAACGGGTATTTCCAAAAACAGAATCACCCCACTTCGATCGTGCCCTGAAACACGTGGCAGGCCGGTCCGGTCAGGCTCACGGCCTCGGCGCCGTCATCAGTCATGCGGTAATCCACATCGAGAATGTCCCCGCTCGTGCACCTAACGCTCACCGGCGGAACGACCTTGCCCAGACGTCCGGCGATGAGCGCGCATGCCGCCGCGCCCGTGCCGCAGGCTGAGGTCTCCGCCTCGACACCACGCTCAAAAGTCCTCATGCACAGGGTTTTCGTTCCACTCACAAGCATGAAGTCCACATTGGTTCCAGCGGGGGCAAATGCCGGATGGCGCCTCACGGCGGAGCCTACTGTCTGCACGTCCACCTTGGCGAAGTCGGACACCTCTGTCACGGCATGCGGCACGCCGGTATTCACGAAATGGTATGACACACTGCTGCCGCCCACTTCAAGCGACTGTCCCAGGCGCCAGCCGGTTGGCCGCGGCATCTTCACGCGCACCAGGCCGGATGCCACCTCGGCGCCCACGATTCCCGCCCCCGTTTCAATCAGCATCTCCCTCTTGGCCAAGCCCAGCTCAAAGGCCAGCAGCGCGGCGCAGCGCGCGCCGTTTCCGCACATCTCCGCCTCGGAGCCGTCGGCATTGAAGAAGCGTATCCTCACATCCGCCGTGGCTGACGGGCCGATCACTATCAACCCGTCAGCGCCGACGCCGCGCTTGCGGTCGCACGACTTCGCCACAACCGCGGGGTCCGATGGAAAGCCGGCCGCGGAACGGCCGTCAACGAGTATGAAATCGTTGCCCGCGCCATGCATTTTCCAGAAAGCAAGTTTCATCGCCGCTGCTCCTGATTGGAAAAGAAAGAGGCTGCGGCTTGCGCCGCAGCCTCTTTTTCAACAAACCACCATCAGCTGCAGCAGCAGCATGAGCCGCCCTTCAGCAAAGCATCCTTCGCCACCTTGGCAACGCGGAACTTCACGACCTTCTTAGCGGGGATCATGATCTCCGCGCCCGTCGCCGGATTGCGCCCCTTGCGAGCATTCCTCTGGACGAGAACCAGCTTGCCCAGTCCGGGAATCGTGAACCCGTCAGCGGCATTCTGGTACGCCAGACACACAAGCGTGTCCAGCGCCGCGGTTGCATCCTTCTTGCTGATTCCAGCGCCCTCCGCAACACCCGCGATAACCTGGCTCTTCGACAATGCTTTTCCCATCGGTTCATCCCTCCTTCAAACGCGGGCCCCGGCAGTCAGTCCGTACCGGTCATCCGGTCCCAGAAGTCGCCATGGCCCAATTAGACAGCGCGAACTGTGTCGCAGGTCCGCCGGCTCAAAAACGCGCTGCAGTTCCATCCCCGGCAGACTCTTAACGCCCGAGATACGGGCACTGCGCCTGCCGAACCCAACCAATGAAGCAATCCAAGGGTAACCTTCGCTTCGCCTGTCTGCGTGCGGACCTGTCTGCGCCAAGGGAAGCGCGGCAGGCAGGCACGCACAGGCAGGCCCTGCTTGCGCCTGCCTGAGCA
>JAGYMT010000378.1 GCA_018400335.1 Kiritimatiellia bacterium
AATCGCCCGCGCAAAGACGGGCATCGTCTTCTTTGACTACGCGACTCACAAGATCGCCAAGACCCCGGAAAAGTTCGCTGGCCTATTCGGCGAAAAACCGAATTGACAGCCCGGGCTGTCTCACACACCCATGAAAAGAACTTTGATTGATGGATTGAAGATCATAAGCGGTATCACGGGAAGACCCATGCCGATGAATGCTCAATCATACAGAGCCATGGACCGCCGGTTCATCTGGCATCCGTATTCAAAGCGCTCACAGATCGACTCTCAGGATTTTCCTGTCATCGCGCGCGGCGAGGGCGTCTACCTGTTCGATTCCGACGGCAACCGCTATCTTGACGCAGTATCCTCTTGGTGGGCATGCAATCTAGGCCACGGCCACCCCCGTATTATTGAGGCCATCCGCCGTCAGGCCGGCCTTCTCCAGCACAGCATTCTCGGCAACCTTTCGCATCCGGCCGCCATCGAGCTCGCAGCGAAGATAACGGCCCTCTTCCCCGGCGATGACAGGAGGGTATTTTTCACGGGCGACGGCGCGAGCGCGGTGGAAGCAGCCCTCAAGATCGCGCTTCAATACTGGCACAACCGCGGCATGCCCGAACGCCGCGGCTTCATCTCCCTGGAGAATGCGTATCACGGCGACACGCTCGGCGCCGTGGGGGTCGGGTTCATGCCGTCCTTCCACGCGCCGTTCGAGCGCTCGGTCATCCGCGCCCGCCAGGCTGAATCGCCCTGTTGCGGGCTATGCGCGTGGAATAAGAGCCCGGAATCCTGCGCTCTGGAATGTTTCGATTCCATGCGGACGCTCATCGAGAATCATGCCGCGGAAACCGCGGCCGTGATCATCGAGCCGCTCTGCCAGGGCGCGGGCGGCATGCGCATTTATTCGGCACGATATCTGGAGAAGCTGGCCGCGCTCTGCCGGGAACATGATGTGCTTCTGATCGCCGACGAGATAGCGATGGGCTTCGGGCGGACCGGCAGGATGTTCGCTTTCGAGCATGCCGGGATTGACCCCGACATAGTGTGTGTCGGCAAGGGCCTTTCCGGCGGGTATCTTCCGATAAGCGCGGCCGTTGTCAAAGAGGCGATATACGACACGTTTTCAGACCAGCCTGAAGATCACACCTTCTACCACGGCCACACTTTTGCCGGGAACCCGATCGCGGCCGCGGCCGCGCTTGAGACCTTGAAGATATACGAGGAAGAGGAGATCGTCACCCGGTCTGCCAAGACGGGCGCCATGCTCCAGGCGCGAATGAAAGAGCTGGAGGGGACGGACGGCGTTCTTAACGTGCGCGGACTGGGATTGCTCTCGGCGGTGGAGTTCGCGCCCGCACCGAGCGGAGCGCTTTCGAGAGCCCAACTGGTTCGGCTGAAACTGCTGAATAAGGGCATCCTGATCCGGCCGCTTGGCGACGTGGCCTATCTCATGCCGCCTTTGGTAACGCCTGAGGAAACGCTGCTCGATCTAATACGGGAACTGCAGAGCGCGGTGAAGAACTCGCGAGAACACTAAGAAGATCATATAGAAGCGGTGTTGAGCTTGAAAAGGGCACATCACCCCGGGATCGCCGAGCACCGGCTCGGCATTCCGCCACCGGATTTCTTCTTCTCTATCTCTGCCGAGCTGGTGCTCGGCGATCCCGGGCTCCAATCCCGGACAGTTAACAGCTACTTCATGTACGGCAGCCAGCGCCTGACGATCCTCTCCCAGCGCCCGTCCCGGCGCCACGAAAGGAGAGCCCCGTTAACGGACTCGATCAGGTCAAAGTCATCATTGCGCACCGCCCACGCCAGGTATTCCGCGCTTAGCACGATATTAACCACGCTTACGCCGTCGGCTTCATGCTGCGCCGCCAGCCACCAGGCCACGGGCGCATCGTGTATAACGAGATCAACGTTCTCCTTCATGAGCGCCCGCACCGCGTCATCCACCGAGTTGAAGGAAACCGGCGTGGCGTAAGGGAATTCCCTCTGCACGAAAAATTCGCCTGTCGCGCCCTTCTCGACACCCACCTTGCCCCGCGTGAGCAGAATAGAGCCGCGGGTGATGAACATGCGGGCATCGTCCCGCCGGACCAGCGCCATCTGTCCTATCCTGAGATAAGGATCCGAGAAGGCAACCCGCACCTGGCGCAGGTCAGTGATGGACATGCCCGACATTATGATGTCCGTCCTGCCATCCAGAAGCGCGGAAATCTGGTCGGCCCACTTCACCTCGACGAACCGGATCGGCCTGCCGAGACTCTTGCCCAGCTCGGCAGCCATATCGGCATCGAGCCCCGTGATCTTGCCGTCGCGCTTGAAGGCGAACGGGGGCGTATTCGGGCTAATCCCCACCTTCAAGGCATTATCGTCAACAATTTCGCCGGGTCCGCCGCCAATTGTCCCGCATCCCGGCAGACAGGCAAGGGCCAGTAGAGCCGCCGCCCCGGCAGCAAGCAGACCACGAATTCTTATACTCATATTTCAATCCCCCCAGAAAAGCGATTATTCTCGAAGTGATTTAAACATACCAGATCACTCGCCAATTATTCAACCTATTATTCGGATGCAGCAGCATCCCATGGAATATTGGAATGATGGAACAATGGAATAATGTTTATAGCTCCTTATTCGCGAAATGTTTGACTAAATGAGTCGAACAATTGATTTCGACGTTGATAACATGTTCTCTGT
>JAGYMT010000379.1 GCA_018400335.1 Kiritimatiellia bacterium
GATCCCGGATCATCCAACTGTTCGACGGACTATCGTAAGCGATATGCTGCAGGGGCTTGGTGTGCTTCCCTTTGCTGCGTTTGGAGAACAGCATCGGACCCCAGGAAAGCCGCAGCTTTGTATTGGGATCGGTGAGCTGGATGAGCGGGTTGACATAGGCCAGGCTTCCTTTATGCTCTGCGCATACGGCTGTGGGAATCTGCAATTCGAGCGAGACTTCAAGGCGGCTGCCAGGCGTGCGCCAGGGATTGACGGTTTCCTGCGGAGCGAACATATACGACGGCGTGATCATCTGCTTGTGCCCGTCGGATCCCGGCAGGGGGTGTCCCTCGGCATCGACTCCGTCTCCGGAGAGGTCGGCGGAGTTGAGATAGGCGCCGACCGCGTCGCCGTACATCTGGCAGACGGTGCTGCCGGCCGCGTTTCGCATGCCGCGCTGCGCCCTCCTGCGCGCATTTATGTCCGGGATCGAAAGCCCCGTCTTTTCGCCGGGATCCCAGTCGACCGGCACAAACTTGCCATCCGGTGTGAAGGGGCTCTTCTGCCAACTGATCATGAACCATTCGCCCAGAGGCCGCCGTTCGATCACATAGACGCGCCCGCCGATCTCCGAAACCTCCGGCTGGGAGAAAAGCACATGTTCCTCGGCTCGGATATTCTCTGACCAGGAACCGGCACCAATCATGCCGCGCCACGCGGCGGGTGTTTGCTCGGCGCGGTTGCCGGAGCTGCGCACGTTTCTGCTGCTGATGGTTACGATACCGTAACAGGGGTTTCGCATGACATCATTGAGAACATCCCGTTGGATGTCCCCCGAGAAATCCAGTCGCCTTGCCCCTGCGAGGGAGCAGAGCGGATTAATGACGGTGTTGTTTCGGACCAGCACCCCGTCGGCATTCACCAGCTTGATGGCCACGCCGGGCGCGTCCGTGATGGTGTTGCCGACCAACTCGATATTCCGGATGTTATAGGCATGTCCAACCCTCCCGCGGGGAACCCCGAACGCGCTCATGGTGGTGATGGACCCTTCCGTGAGCGAGGCAAAACCGCAATCCTTAAGAGCATTATCCGCGATCTTAATGTTATCGGGGAACGGCCCCTCGAGCCAGTATTGCTCGGCATAGAGCACAATACCCGAGCGGTGGATGTGCTCGATGGTGCAGTTTTTGATGATGGCATCGGGGCTCTTCAGCAAGATGCCGCGGACATGACCGTTGTGCAGGTGGCAGTTTTCGATTACGGCACCGCGCCCGGAATACGCGGACGAGACGGCCAGGTCGAAATCCTTCACATCAATCTGGCGGTCCAGTTTCACTAAACTCGGCTCGCTGCCGGGGAAGGATCGCACCGGGTTGTGGCTGCTGGCAGCACGAAAAAAATCTGTGGCACGGCGCTCGATTTCCTTGCGGGAGAGTTCGGGTGCCGGAGCGATCTCCGTCACGACGGCCTCGCCGGCCGAAACGGCGTCGGGATAGCGGTAGAACTTCAGCGTGTCGCCGACATCGAAGTCCCGTTCGAACGGGCCGGCCAGCAGCAGGTGATCGGGGCCGCGTTTCTCGATGACCAGATTGATGAAGCCGTGGATGTTGATCAGGTCGTCGAACGCCCAGGAAAATTCACAGTCGACAAGATGCGGTCCCCGCCGCTGGTTCATGGAATGGAACGCATCGGCCGCGCCCGCCCAAATACTGGGCGAACCCGGTCGCGGCACGAGCTTGCAGCGCCGGTAGACGTTGCCGCCTTCGGAGCGTCCGCTTTCGTGAAAAGCGAAGCTGCCCGCCGCATAAACCACCACGGCTTCGAGCGTGATCCCGGAAGAGCCTTTCACGGAGACACCGCCGCCGGTCCCCCGCATATTGACCACAATTTTGGAGCCGACATCAAAACAGTCGTCTCCCGGCTGAAACAGTCGAACCGGCCGTCCGCGCAGCAAGCCGGAGGGCAATTCGACCGGAGGAGGCGACAGGGCGTCGGGGAGTGGAAGCTCCCGCCTGCCGGAGGGATCCATGATCACGTAGCGCGCTGATTTTTCCCCGGAGCGGTATTGAGAGAGGAAACCGTCGTCCACGGAAAAGTCGATCGTCTGGTTGGCGCGGTCAATCGCCCGGATGGTTCCCTGGATGAAAGGAGGGTGCTCCATGTCGAGAAACAGATTCTTCACCGTGACGTTTTGGCAGGATTCCAGATGCACCCGCCCGCCTCGCAGCGCGAAAATGAAGGTTGATCCCTGTCCGTCGATCTGCATCTCCCGCAAATTCTTCAACTCGAAAGAGCGCCGGCCGAAACGATAGACCGCCGCAGGGATGACGAAAGTCTTGTTGCCGGCATCGACAGCCGCGGCAAGGGATGCGATCAGGGAGCTTGCGTCACCCTCGGGCTTCGGCTCCGCGACGGCATGGGGTGTCGCTTCCGGGAGTCCTGCGCCCGACATCAGGGCCGCACAGATCGCTCGCCTGCAGATGTGCATCGGTTTATTCATGGTTGTTCGTCTTTCATCGTTCACTTGAAGATATAGATGGATGTGGTTTTCGCCTTGAGAGTGTCGGACCACCCTGTGGCTGCTTTTGCCAGGAGCGTCATGCTACCCTCGTCCCAGCGGTATACATCGCGCTCTTCGGGGATGGCGAAGGTGCGTGTGCCGTCGCCGCCGGCGTGAACGAAAAGCATGTCCGGCGAGGCGT
>JAGYMT010000038.1 GCA_018400335.1 Kiritimatiellia bacterium
ACAGAGAGCGTGAGCAGGTCTATAACGAAAGGCAGTGCGCGCATTATCACCTTATGCCGCAGGGCGATGGCCTGCTTCAGCCACATCCGCGGATATATGGCCAGCCATACCAGCATGATGCCCGCCAGCGCCATGAACCTCGAAGCATTTGCGCCGTGAAACGGCTTGCCGGACATCGCGAAAAGGCTCACCATGAAAATTATCGCAACGGAGCCTATCACAAGCGGGGTGAGCACGAGCAGCGACAGATACTCGTCCGGCGAGATGACGTCGTCGAACCCGCTCGATGCAAGTTTCTTAAAAACCGGGAGCTGAAACCGCTGGAGCGCCGGCCTTCTGAGAAACGGCTTCATGCCCGGCGTGAGAGGAAGGAGCAGCCGCAGGATCAGGGGCAGCCTGCGCTCCTGGCGCCGTCCGTCGGCCAGCGTAACGTACGTGATGCCCACAGCCGCGTCCCCGAAATACCACGTGAGGCCCGCGGCAAAGAAAGCCCACAGCGAGGCAAGCACGTATGGAATAAATGTTTCGTATTCGACTATCATGGCTCAAATGTCAATGGTTATGATCCTGCGGATAAGCAGTATCCCGATGACCTCGAGAACGCCCACCGCCCCGATGGTCATCATGCCCGGAACGGATTTCAGGAATGAAACCATCATCGAGGGATCGAGCCCGAACATGGCCAGGCCAAGGAGTATCGGCATCGCGCCCACCACTATACCCTGCATCCTGCCCTGCGCGGTCAGCATCTGGATGCGGCCCTGTATCCGAATCCGCTCGCGGATGGTCCCGGAGATCCGCTCGAAAACCTCGGTTAGATTGCCGCCGGTCTGGCGCGCTATCTCGATGGCCGCGATCATCAGTGTCAGGTCCTCGCTGTTCACCCGATTATCGAGATTGGATAGAGCTTCCTCAAACTTGACGCCGACGCGCGTCTGCTGGAGGAAATGCCCGAATTCGAGGGAGATAGGGTTCTGGTTCTGCTGAACGATATGCTCGAACGCCTGGAGAATGCTCGAGCCCGAGCGGAGCGCGTTGCTCATAGTCATAAGCGCGTCCACCAACTGATCGTTGAATCGCTGCAGCCGCTTGTTCTTCATGAAGGTCAGCACCCGTTTGGGAAGGCTGAGCGCGGCGGTTCCCATCAATCCGCCGATGACCAACCCCCTCGCAAACCCGCCGAGCGACCGGAAGTTGCCGGTGAGAAAGAAGAAAACCACGAATACCGCTATCGCCGAGGTCCACGCTATCTCCAGGATGCGGCGCGGCGGGATGAAGAGGAAGATATCCTCGAACTGGCGCGAGGTCTGCTCCGTGTAGGTGCTCGAGTAAGACTCCGCGCCGGCGTTCAGGGCGCGCAGAAAGGAATAACAAAGGCCGGCAAAGCACGCCATGTGGAGCGTCGGAATTATCCAGAACATCAAATCTGACGTTACCTGTTCCATCATCTTGGCTCGAACATTCCCATGTCAATCGAGAGCCCGCGGGTCTTGATCTGCTCCAGAAAGGTCGGAACGGATCCGGACGCCGTGAAGTAACCCTCCACCGTGTCATTCTCGTTTATGCCCGTCTGGACGAAGCTGAAAATATCCTGCATCGTTATCCGGTCCCCCTCCAGACCGGAGACCTCGGTGACGCAGGTGACCTTTCTAGCGCCGTCGCTCAGCCTGGCCGTGTGTATGATCAGGTGAACCGCCGAGGCTATCTGTTCTCGGATGGCGCGCGCCGGCAGGTCCACGCCCGACATCAGCACCATTGTTTCCAGGCGCGCTATCACGTCGCGCGGGGAATTGGCGTGTACGGTGGTGATAGACCCGTCGTGGCCCGTGTTCATAGCCTGGAGCATGTCGAGCGACTCGCCCCCGCGGCACTCACCTATGATCAGCCTGTCGGGCCTCATGCGCAGGGCGTTCCTGAGCAGGTCGCGTATGGTGATCGCGCCGCGCCCCTCGATATTCGGCGGCCTTGATTCGAGCCGCACCACGTGCGACTGGGTTAGCCGCAGCTCCGCTGAGTCCTCGATGGTGATTATCCGGTCTTCGGGCGGGATGAACGAACTCATGACGTTCAGGAAAGTGGTCTTTCCGGAGCCGGTTCCCCCGGATACCACGATATTCTTGCGCAGCATCACGCATATCCGGAAGAAATCTGACATTCCCGGGCTCATCGAGTCGAAGCCTATCAAATCCTCGACGGTAAGCGGCTCCTTGGAGAACTTCCTGATCGTAATGCACGGTCCGTTCAGGGCCAGCGGCGGGATTATCGCGTTCACGCGGGATCCGTCCTTCAGGCGTGCGTCCACGTACGGCTGGCTCTCGTCAATCCTGCGTCCGATCGGGGCGACGATCCTCTCGATTATCGCCAGAACGGAGCTGTCGTCCATGAAGACCCTGTCACAGGGAACGAGCCTGCCCCTTTTCTCCGTGTAGATCTGGTCGTTGCGATTCACCATTATTTCCGTGATTTCCGGGTCGGCCAGCAGGTCCTCGAGCGGTCCCAGGCCGACGGTCTCGTCGTAGATCTCCTTGATCAGAGCGTCCGGCGGCAGCCACGCCGGAAGTCTGTCTACAACGTCCTTCACTATCTCCCTGATCATCTGCAGCGCGCGCTGGTGAAGATCCTCCTCCTTCACGTGGGCCGCCGTCAGGCGCTTGATATCAAGCCGCTCCAGAAGCTCCTTGTGTATCTGCTTCTTGATCTGTCGCTTCTGATCCTGCCTCAGGCCATCCTGCGTGGCGACGACCGGTTCGGCCCTCTGGCGCGGAGGGGGGGGCGGCGCGGGTCTTTTCTCAGGCTCGGGCTCGGGCTGTTCATGACCCTTCACGACGAGGACACAGGATCCCACGCGGATCTTCTGGCCGGGTCGGAAGGCAATGCGTCCGTGTATCCGGCTTTCTTCCAGGAACGATCCTTTCCGGCTGTTCAGGTCCTCAATGGAAAACCCATCCTCTTTCAGCATCAGGATGGCGTGCCGCTTTTCCACGTCGCCGTCCGGGATGACGATCTTGTTGCCGTTCTCGGAGCCTATGGGATATACGCCGGGCCGGATGTCGTGGACTTGCGGCTCGCAGCCCGGTCGGCGTATTTCGAGTGTGAGGACATCGTTCATCTTCACAGGTCCTTCTTGTGACGTATGTCGCGCTGGCGAATCAGGTTGAGCTCCGGCAGCTTGTTCTGGAGATGATCGAAATTGATGTGCGGCGTTTCGCTGATAAAGGAAACGTCGGCCGGGTTGCGGAGCGACAGGTACAGGCGGCCGCGGACCGTCTGCGCGAACACCAGCAGCTCGGCTTCGCGGGGTGTGACCTCGAAGGTGATGGTGCTGTACCCGCGCGGCGCACGGTCGGCGCGCTCCGCCGGGAGATGGGAAGCGCGTTGCGCCATTCTCTGGCCGGTGGCGAGCACCGTCACGTCCTGGAGAACCGTGAGCGTGACCGTTTCCATCTCGCCGGTTACGGATGCCGACGGAAATGAGAAGGTGCCGAGCACGTCAACACGGTCGTTCGGCTTCACCATGCTGCTAACCGACGATATGGCGTCAACGGAGATGGAGATCGCGCGCATACCGGGCACAATCGTCTCAGCCAGTCCCGTCTCACCCCTGAACGGCACGTCAACATCCGACCACTGGATGGGGTCGCCGCGGTTGATGTTGAAAAGCAGTTTCTTTCCATAAATCTCGCGGACTGATTCCGGCATGATGACCCTCGTTCCGACGCTCCGCTGGAAGACCATCTTCTTAGCGAGATCGGTCTGCTTGATCATCGAGCCGGCGGGCAGGTCGGCTGCCGCAACAACCACCTCAATGCGCCTGGCCTGTTCGAGAATCCTCTCCCTTTCCCTCTGCAGGTACTTGACGGTCAGGCCGAACGCGATGAGTCCGGCCAGGATGGCGATTATTAATATGAGCTTCTGTTTCATTGTTGCATCTCCATAACTGATCAAGGGACCGGCTAAACAATCATGCCTCTGGTACTTTATCCTGCCGCCACAACCATAACAAGCAAGAAAATCAGGCGCCGGGATCAGCTCTTCTCGGCGCAGCTACGAAAGGGCGAAGATGGATAATAGTCCTGGCGGGTGGCAGTGTTGGTGTTTCCGCCAACCTTTTCTACTGAATATGGGCGGATGATATCGCTCGATTTGTTCATTTTTAACCGCCCGCTTCGCTTAAGACGCTAAGAACGCAAAGGGGGGATTCATATCCGCGGGGTTAACCGCGGATATATTATACTCCTTCTTCATCGCCCGAAGAAGATCTCGAACATAGGAAACTGTTTGCCTGGTTTGTGATATAGTATAATCCTTCTGCATGATATGAATTGTCATCATAGCATATCCAGGCAAGGTTGCATTTGTACGGATGGGAGGATCGTTCACCATTATTGCCTTGCGCACCAGTTTCACGAAGAAGAATACGATATCATGGGAAAGCTCTCCCCCCATCCATGATAGGAAAGCAATACGGAAAATAATAGAAACGTGAATTATTAAGATAGAACATTCCCTTATCATCGTTTTAAGGCCTTCTCTATCAAGGACGCCATCTCGGGTCTGCTGGTCCGCTGACTAAAGCAACTTTCTTTTTACAAATGCAGCTTTTTCCTCCTAACGTACTTGAGATACTGAAGGCATAAACAACGTCACCTCAAAGCATTTGCGACCTGTACAGCGAAGCCCCGATCCGCTTCGAGATCGGGACGAAGCGGGATCTTGCAGGCCGATGGGCTCGAACGCCGCGCCGGTCCATCGCAAAGTTCTGCTATATCAGCGCCTTGATATTGCCTGCCAGCAATGGAAAATCTATTGTTACAATATTCCATACAGATCATGCGCTATCTCCGCCGATGTCCCTATGTTCACACTTAAACAAGTGTGAACATCGAATTGCGCGTTTTTTGTGCGGACAGGACTTCCGCATGTGAGCGCAGAAGAAGCGATTCATTTTTCCGGATGCCACACACGCTTCGATTTGAAATCATGCCCTAAATGCCGAATGTCAAGACATGATCCAAATGCCCCTTGGACCATTACACCCCCATCAGGCGGCGCAGGGGTTGCCGGGCGGACGGCTCTATTGCCACGCGCCAAGTCGCGTCCGGCCAGGCCAATTCCAGCTCCCCGCGATCGAATGGCGGCGCCCAGCCCGGAACGCGCCGAGCGGGTTCGCAAGTGAGCCTGGGCGCGGCGGACGCCTCGCCTTCGAGGCTGAGCATCCACAGACCGGCCAGGCATTCCATGGCGCCGGGATTTCCATATTCCACCGTCCAATCACAGCGCCCGTCTTCTTCACGCGTGAGCACCGGCCGCGCGTCCCGCGTGAACGCGAGGTAGCCAAGGCTGACCGTCCGTCCCGGATAGCGAAGCAGCCACTGGTGCCAGCCCGCATCCGGATCCGATGGGCCCTCCGAAATCTCCGCGGTGGCGCCCAACAGCCGGAACCGGTCACGAACCCACGGCCAGTCGGCTGACAGGCGCGGCATCCGGCGCAGGGCGATCAGTCGTCCGTTTTCCACGATCGAGAATGTCTCACCCGCGAGCGGAGGATTGGTCCTGCCCGTCAGAGCCTTTGGAATATGCGCCACTTGCATGAAGTTCGCCGGGTGCGCGCGCACGACGCCACCCTCCTCCGTCTCCCACTGGAGAAAGCCCCAGTCCCTGTTCTCGTGCCAGAAGGTTACGGGAAAGGATTGCCACGAGAGCCCCCATGTCGAGGCCTCCGCCGTGGGCATGAGCGGGAAGGACGTCATGCCGCCCAGGCGGGCATCATCGCGTATCGAACCAAGCGCGACGCTGCCGCCATAACAGGGAAAGGAGGTCTCGCTCGCGCATGGCGCGCGCGGAGGTGCTATCCGGTCCCAGCCAAGCTCGTGGAAGAGCGAACCCAGCGGTGGCTGGTTGCCCGGCTGAAAGCCCGGGGCCGTGGTCCAGGGCCTGATGCTGTCCCGGTAATTTCGCAGCGGCGGAGGTCCGCCGTAGGAATAGCTGCGGATGTGCGGGACGTATACGCCGTTGCCGAAAGAGTCAACTATGCCGAGCAGTTCATTCATGAGGCCTTGATACAGCGCGCGCACTTTCGCGGGCAGTTCCCCGGCGCACAGCAGCAGCAGGCCCAATTCATTCAGCAGCACTTCCCCGTAGCACATGCTCATGTGCTCGCCCCAGCCCCAGTGTTCGTCGCGCCAGTACTCGCCGGCGGCAAGGAGATGCGGAGTGATCACCGGGTAGAGGTCGCGCCGGCCGGCCATTTCCGCGATAATCCATGCGCATACCAGATCGCCCATGTATTTGTTGGGATAGTAATAGAAGCCGTGGCCGTCCACCGCGGTCATGAACCACACGGATAGCTCCGCCAATATCTCATCGATCATTGCGCGGCCTGCGTCATCAAGCGTGTCGCGGTACCGGATGTTCAGGCCGATCAGGCTCAGACCGCAGAAGAAGGCGGCGTTGGTATCGTTCGGACGAGTCTCCTCCAGGAACCACTTGAGGCAGCCGCGCAAGCCGCCCTCGCGCACCTGCGCCGCGCGGGTAGCAGTGAGCACGGCGAGCGCCTGCGCCTTATCGCAACGGCCCTCCATAGCGGCAAGAAAGATGCGCGAGAGTGGTTCCGCAATACTCCTCGAACCGCGACTGCATGGTCATGCACACGACAGGGTCGGCCAGCATCTGCTCATAGGTGCGGCCTTCGCGATTAAGCTCAGGATTCAGGACGACGATTCTGCTGTTCACGCCCCAGTTGAGGGGCACGCGTATCGGCGAGCCGGCGGCTTGAGCCTCGTGGACGGCCTGTTTCTCCTCGTTTGTCGGCAACCGGTTCCTCATGGCTTTCAATCCTTCATTTAACTCCAACCCTTTTTCGCAGAATGGTGATAATGCTTTCCGGGCCCGAAGGCTGGACGAGAATGCAGCATATTTCGGAACCCTTCTGGAAAATGCCAAGCCCCTCGCGAAGCGCGCCCGCAGTGCCGGGCGGGATCAGGCGGCTCCATCCGTCGAGAGCGAGCGATGAGTCAAAGAACGCGTGTATCGAGCCCGCCCCCGCGCTCGCCGCGGAAATCTCCAGCCGGGCTCCGGTCGCCTCGACTCTGATGGCCGATGTGACCTTGCTGTCGGGATAGAACGGCGGCTCCCGAGGATCGTTTGAGGACGGAGGCGCAAGCGAGCGCGCAAAATCCTCCGGCGACTGGACGATCGCGAACATGAGCACCTGATCCTCAAGCTTGAGCGCGATCACGCGCAGGATTTCATCACCGGACCGCACGGTGGCGCGGCTCATGGACTCGTTCGTCTCGAATTCGAGGAATTCGAAGCCGGCAATGTTCCTCAACTCGCGCATCGCGGAATCAAGGCTGCCCGATCCGCCGATCACCTCCAGTCGTCCTCCCCCGCCGTTGATGCTCACGCTGCTCCGGAGCACGCTCTGCCACCGCCCGGCGGCGCCGAGCCGCTCCGCCAGAGTCACGGCGCGCCGCCTCCAGAATACACGGCTGAAGGAAGGCGCCGCAGCGCCGAGGATCAGCAGGCCGCAAGCGGCGAACAGGAGAATCTGTTTTGATGTCCGGTTCATCGTTTCAATATATCTCCTGCGTCCAGACCAGCCACGCGCGGCTTTCCGTGGAAATAGCGGAACGCCTGTAAATCAGGCTTCTTATTACGGGAAAAGTCGGTACCGATGCCTGCCCCTCGCCGTAGACCAGATAGAACACGTTCGTTGCGCCCGTGCTCTCACCCATGCCGGACAAGGGGTTGCCTGGAACAAGGTACTCCAGCTCGTCCGCCTGCGCCATTGACTCCACGTCCTCTATCAGTCCGGCGGCATTGGTGATCGGGAACATGAGGTCATCGGCGGTATAAGCCTTTCCGTCCGGACCGGCGCCCCAACCGAGGATATACCACGATCCGCCGCTTCCGGAAAACCCCTCATCCATGGCATTGCGCCCCGCCCTTTCGCGCGCCTCGATCATTGTCCGTGTGCGCGCCCTCGAAAGACGGCCGATCTGTATGAGGCCCGCGAACAGGATAAGTATCACCACGAGCCCCACCGCAAGCTCAACCATTGCCTGTCCGGAGGCTGATGTTTGATGTTTGATGTTTGATGTTTGATTTGTTGTCATGCAAAAAAATATGTTTTCTTATTCTGATTACTGCAATCAACGATCAGAGATCGGCAATCAACAATTCTTTCAATGCGCGCGCCTGCGCCCGCCGCCCGGCGAGCTGCCGGGTCCGCCTTCCGACTCGCACGGATGGAGAAGCTCGCCTTCCTCATCCGTGGCAGCGAGCCAATCAAGTCCGTCCTGCCGGAAGCCGGTGCCCTCAACATCATCCCAGGTCATTAGCTGACGGCAATACCAGCAGTCGGCATCGAGCCCGGCCGGGCCGCTCAACATATAAATCGGCAGGTGGAATTCTATATGATCACGCCATTCGAGATTGTAGGAGCCGCCCTCCGGCGCGGAAGACGTGTCCACCGGAATCAGCCGCACCTCCCTGAAGGCGGGCAGGACAAGCGAATAGGTGTTCGGGCTGATTTCGGTCTCATCAGCAAGGAGAAATCCGAACGGCTTAGCGGCTGCGGTCCAGGTTATCCTCGTTCCGGAAGCGCCCGGCGTGATCCGCTCGGTCACGGCCTCTATGCGGGTCGCGGCGTCCGCGCCGGCGTAATCGTACTGGGGACGTACCGTTCCGGCCGCGGGGAAAGGCTCCTCGCCTTCAATCGAAAAGGCCGACCACGCGCCCCACCTTCCCGGATCGTACACCCTCCATACGCATGAAATCTCCGCCGCCGAATCGGATATTGTCTCCAGGCTCAGGCCCCGCTCTACCGCCAGATCGTTGAGCAGCGCCACGGCGGACGTGCCGCCCGGCAGGACGGCGCTCAGAGGCGCGAGGCCAAGCCCGAATATCTCGCTGTTCGACGGATCAGTCTGCTGGATCATGGGCGGCAGCTCGGACCATGACTCGTAGTTCACATAGGTTTCGAGGAGCGTATAGGCGTTCCACCTGAACCAGCACCAGTCAGGCGCCGCCACTGCGTCATAGAAGCTCATAGTGAGAAGGGTGTGGCCGCCGGAGTAGTCGGTGTAGAATTGGGCGTTGTCCGGGCCGGCGGCCACACCCTCCACCGCCACCGCCAGCAGCAGCTCGCCGTATTCGGTCCAGCAGTTGGCAAACGGCTCATCGAACACCTCGATGTATGCCTCGATCACAGCATTGGCATTCGAAGTCAGGCGTTCGGTGAAAGCATAGTTTATAAAAATGCCGTTGTACTTGGCCGCCTGCTGGGCCGCGATCAGGCCTAGAACGGGACCGGCGTAACAGAGTCTTGCCTGAATCCCGGAAATCTGTTCGGATGCATTGGTATCGCCGGCCGACAGCGCAAGCGCCTGCATGATGTTGAGGTCGCCGATGAGGTTCAGGGTGATGCCCTGCCAGCGCGCAGCCGCAAGAGCGGAAGCGTCGCCCGCATTCTGGGTCCTGCTCTTGAGATGGAGAATCTTGTGCAGGTCAATATTCCACAGCACGACAAAGGTGATGATCACCAGCGCCATGATCATGAAGATCATCGTCTGGCCGGAGGCGCCCGGCGTTCGGGCCCTGGCCGGCGGCTTACCATGATGTGCGGTTGCGTTCATTCTCAAAAAAATCACGGCTCGCCCGCTTCCGCCTCTTCCGTGTCGAGATACAGCGGGTAGTGATTGTCAATGCACACTTCGCCGGACATGCTCACTGAATCCGAATCGTAGAATGCACGGTGAAAAGGGAACCGGAGCGGAAAGGGTTGCGCTGTGCGGAAAGTTATCATCGAAGGCGATTCCTGTTCCGTCCAATAATAACTGACGTTGTGCCAGTCCTCGTAATCGAGGATCGAGGAAAGCCTTCGATGCCTGTCCGACCCTAGATATAGCGGTATGCTTGAGCGCTCGAGCGCGCGCTGCCGGGCCGGACCGCCATCCACGGCCGGATAGACCAGCCGCCCCGCATTGGCAATGGTTCCGACACGAACGGTCTTGAAGACCATGAACTCGTTGAAGCCCACCG
>JAGYMT010000380.1 GCA_018400335.1 Kiritimatiellia bacterium
AGAATCCGGCCGCGCCCGACATTATCTCCGCCTTCCTCCTTGATGCCGACGATATTCACCCGGCAATTGAACACCTTGCCCGCGATTTGAGCACGGCGGAAGAGCTTCATCCCATGGGCAGCCTGGGCATCGCGGAAAAAGCGGCCTCACTCGCCAGGCGTGATGGTCGCGAGCGGCCGCCGCCTGCCGCACAGCTCATGCCCGCATGGACCGCCGCCCGCCTGTTTTATCCCGGGGACATCGGCGAAGAAGCTCACCTGCTCCGCTGCATCGAGGCTTTCCAGGCGAGGCCCCCGATGTGGGTTCGCGTGAAGAAACGCGCGAGCGAGGCGACACTGGAATTGATGTCGAAACTCTCCGCACCGGTGCAAGGCGCGCCGGCCTCCGCACGTGCATTGCAGAAGCGCGCGGATTGGGAGAATCTGCCCGGCCGTGCCAGGGCGGAGATGGAAATACAGGATCTCGCCTCGCAGTGCGCGGGCTTGATCTGCGACCCGGCACCCGGTCAGGACTGGTGGGATGCCTGCGCCGGCGCCGGCGGCAAAGCGCTGCATCTGGCTGATATCATGGGACGCGGACGCATACTCGCCACCGACATCCGTTCCGGAATGATCCGCGAAGGACTGCGCCGGGCCGGTCAGGCCGGCGCGAAGATGATCGCCTTCCGGGAATGGGACGGCCGCACCGACCCGGCGCCCGGCCGATTGTTCGACGGTGTTCTGGTTGACGCACCCTGCTCGGGACTGGGCACCTGGCACCGAAACCCGGACGCCCGCTGGCGCACAGCAGATTCAACGGTAACGGAGCGGGCCGCGGCGCAGACCGCCCTGCTGGCCGCCGCGGCATCGAAGGTCCGGCCCGGCGGTCGGCTGGTGTATTCCGTGTGCACCCTCACGCGCGATGAAACAGAAGAAGTCGTTGGCGAGTTTCTTAAGAGTCACCCGGAGTTCCGGCCGGCGCCCGGCGTCCATCCCATCTCCGGAGAGCAGACCGGCGGGATTTTCTGGATCTGGCCCTGGCAGGCTCAGTGCAACGGCATGTTCATCGCCGCATTCACGAAAGAATGATCACGGGGTCGGGTCAATCAGCTCTACAAACGAAAGATTTGGTTCTGACCATAGGATACGGGCCGCCCAAATGGTGTTGTCGCTTCCGTATTGTTCGCTTAAAATAAACAGGCAGCAGAATTGTTCCGTCGTCAAGGTCAAGACGCTGTGTGCTGCCGGCGCCCGCGTTTGCGAACTCCAAACGTTCGGGCATATCCAATGTTCGCCATGGGCGCCATGTGTGACTGCCTGCATCATAAATAGAGTAGGCCGTTTCCCGGCGCCTCGCTATGATAGGGTGCTTATCGTTTAATTGGCGAATGGCGCGGGGCGGAGTCAGCAACCCGCGGTGAAGCGAAACACTTTTGGTTGGGCCGGTAAAAGCGGTGTCTGGAGACACCCGTTGGAGTAAGGGATTCTCTGCCACGCACCACCCGGCTCCAGCATTTCCGACGCGGTGATCGAGCATGAAGAAACCAGCGGAATGACATCAAGCGCATCATGTCCCAGGTTAAAAAGAGCCAACAGATGACGGCCATCGGCGAAGCGTCTCAGTTTGAGGTATATTTCCGCGTCGCCGGGATAGTAGAATTCAAGGGGTTGACGGCAAACGAATTCCAGCAATTCAACCAGCTCACGCTTGCGATCCTCGTCGTAGAAGCTGAGGCCCGCGGCAGTCAGCGAGTTGCCCTGACCGCAACCGGCCGCGAGCACTGCCACGCGTCCGCCCAATGCGTTCTCGAAGAGTGTGGCGGCAGGACCGAGTTCCACGAAGTCTTCGCTGACTCCGGATTTCCGGTGCAGCAAAGTCGAGTGAATGCGCGTGCGCGGGCCCAGCGGCGTGAGACGGGTATAGCGCAGATCGCGTTTCAGTATGATCCGTCCCCACCTTTCGGCGGAAACTGACGGACCGGTCCAGCACTCGGCGGTCACTCCCAAATCGGCCCCGAATCCCCGCTTACAGAGCCTCTCGGCCGCGGCGCCCTCCAGCAGCAAGCCTTTTCCCAGCAGGTGTTGCAAGTCCTCATCGGGCAGCAAGTCCACGTCCTCTCCAGTGAGCAGCGCCGGCAAGTCGGAAGGTTTGGCGTAATTGCAGGGCAAACCGAGCACGCCGAGCGCCGTACCCCAGATTTTGGCTGATCCGCATCCGTTAACGCGGTCCGGGGCCGGATTGAATACGGGCTTCGAGGGCAGGACGGCGGCGACATAGCCGGTTGGCACACTCTCCTGCACGGAACGAAAAAGGGTTTCATAGAAACCGCTATATTTCTTGAGAATCTCCCGGTAAGCAGCGCCGCTATCAGGCTGATAGGCATGGGTCCGGGTGATCCAGTGTTTGGCCCCGTGGCACCCTTCGAGAATCGAGCCGGTGTAGTGGGCGTGCATCAGGTTTGCGCCGGTGCTATAGCAGTTATGCGGACATGTATCGGTCTCGGCCAGAATCACAGTGTCCGGATCGAGCCCCGCCACCTGTACCGCGCCATGGTACATCCGGATGGGGAATGATCGCATTTTGGAACTCAGATAACGGGCATTATTGATTCTGACCAGCCGGGAATTGCCCGTGCCCGCCAGCCGTTGCACCAGCGGGCCGGCATGGCGGATGTCGTTGTAGCACACGCAGAAACTCCCGG
>JAGYMT010000381.1 GCA_018400335.1 Kiritimatiellia bacterium
ACACATCGGCCCCATCCGCCCGCAACAGATCATGACATTTTCATTATTTGCCAAGACTTCCTCTATTTCCGCTTTCGTCTCCAAATGCTTCAACCTGGTATTTAACATGATTTCTCCTCAATGTTTCTTCTGTTTGAGATCCGCAATGCGCAATAATGCATTGCTGACCACCGGATTGTGATGGGTTATCCTCTTTTTTATCAAGGTGACAAATGCCACACAAACAGCCGACATGCAAGTTAAATCTCTTATCAGTGACATCTCTTATCTTGAAATTGCCGATCGCCCACACTCCCGCTTGATTCCGCGCGCGCTTTTCCGTTAGAGTATCAGCAATTCCATGAAAGTTCTGCTCATACAGTCTTAAGGGTAAATGATATGCGAACGGAACAGGGTATCTTGCGGGATATTATGCGGCTGTTCATCTGGTACCCGTTCAGGTGGCTAACAAAAATAATCCCGGTCGGCGCCACGCTGTTCCTGCTGAAGACCATGGGCGACCTCCATTACGCCTTCGGACGCAGCAGAAAGAGAATGGTTTTGCGGAACATGCGGGAGCGGCTCAGCGGTTCCTCCGATCGCCGCGCCCAGGCGCGGAAGTATTTCGAGAATCATTACACCGACAGGCTCCACATCTTCCTCTACTCGAGAAAGGACCTCGCCAAAGCGATGCTGAAACGCATCACCTTCCGGAACTTGGAAACGATTGATCGGCTGTTGGGCTCGGGGCGCGGGGTGCTCGTGGTTCAGCCTCATTTCGGGCCGGTCCAGATCACGCTTCTGGCGCTGGCGTTGCGCGGATACGCGCCCATCCAGATCGGCTATCCGGACGACCGCGGACTCAGCCGCATAGGACGCTCGGTGGCGTTTCGCTACCGGCTGAAATACGAAGCCATGCTGCCCGCCCCTATCATCCCCGCGGACCGGTACATGGGCGGGGTCTTCAAGCACCTCAAGAAACCCGGCGTTGTTCTCACCACCGGGGACGGCGCCGGCGGCGACACTGCTTTCGGCGAGCAGCGTGAATTACAGTTCTTCGGCGGGAAACGGGTCTTCCCGGTAGGTCCCGCCGCATGGGCCATGAGAACGGGCGCCGCCTTCGTGCCGACATTCATCATACCCGAATCATACGGCCGTTTCCGCATCGTCTTCGATGAACCGATCGAACCGGTCGGCACCGACATCGAGGAAAACATGACAGCAATGACTACCGCTTTCATATCCGTGCTTGAACGATACGCGAGAGAACACCCCGAATGCTGGCATTTCTGGGATGAAATATAAGATCATCAATCGCAAAGAGCGACTGGCCACGATGCTGTTCGACATCATCGGAAACATCTTTTTTGCGCCCGCCGCGCTCTTGAGGAAGCGTCCCGCCCTTGACGGGAGCGTGAGGGAAATACTTGTGATACGCACAGCCTATGCGGGCGACGTGGTGATGACCCTGCCCATGCTCAAGCCGCTTAGGCGAAACTTCCCGTCGGCCCGGATCAGCTTCCTCACCTGCCGCGCAGGCGCGGAGCTGCTGAAGAACAACCCGCTGGTGGACAGGATATTCGCCTTCGATCCATTCTGGTTTTTCAAGTCCCGAATCGCCGACTACTTCGTTTTCATTCGGAAGCTCCGGAAAGAGCGTTTCGATCTTGTGATCGAGGCGCGCGGCGACATAAGGGACATCCTCCTGCTCGCCTATCCCTTGAATGCCGGGGCCAGGCTGAGCTACGGGTTCGGAGGCGGAGCTTACCTTCTAACCCACGTCGCGCCGTTCACGGGAATCAAGCACCGTGTCGAGTATCACCTGGAGTTAGCGAGAAGTATTGGCTGTCCGGTTGACGGCGAGATCGAATGGGGCATAACTCTCACACCAGACGAGGAGCGATCGGCGGCAGGTATTCTGGAAGAGCGCGGAATCAGGCGCTCATTCATGGCGGCGCACCCAGGCACGCGGCTTCCCTTGAAGCGCTGGCCTCCGGGAAAATGCGCCGCGCTTTATGACATGATCATGGAAAAGACCGGCATGCAGCTCGCGGTCCTCGGTTCGAAAGAAGAGAAGGAACTCGTAGAAACCATTATCGGGATGATGAAGAACAAACCGGTCAACCTCGCGGGCGCGCTGGACATCAGGCAACTTGCCGCCGTGCTGGCCAGAGCCTCGATCCTGGTGTGCAACGACAGTGCGCCCATGCACATTGCGGCCGCGATGAAAACGCCGACAGTCGCCATATTCGGTCCATCCAAACCCGAGGAAACGGCGCCCTACTCCGCAAACAGCAGGGTCGTCAAATCGGATGTCCCGTGCCGGTGGACGTGCGACGAGCAGACCTGCCGCAACCCGGAGCACAACCGCTGCATGCGGGAGATATCGCTGGACGATGTATTCCGGGCATTTCAAGATTGTTTGGGCAGCGGACCAACAACGGTATCCGGCGGATAATTACATAGAGAGAGCGATTAGCCTATCAGTTTTGAACAACTGAGATAAGAAACAGACAGATGGAGACGGCGGTCTCCGCCGTTCCCTCCGCTTCAGACGAATCCGTGGAAGAGATAAACGGCCGAGGACGGCCGTCTCCAATGGGATAAATTTGATTGCGGGCATTGTCCGCTTTTTTATAAGGAGGCCGATATATGAACGAACACGAGACCATTAATGTCCCGGAACAGAAAGTGCCGGTA
>JAGYMT010000382.1 GCA_018400335.1 Kiritimatiellia bacterium
GCACCTAACCACTGCTCCCTAACCCCTAGCACCTAGCACCTAACCCCTAACCCCTACCCGCTGAAGTAAATATAGATCGCAAGGATAATGGCCACTACGGCGGATGACGCCACTATGTCCTTCCAGTTCCAGCTCCGGCGCGATTCCTCCCTGTCCTGGCTCGTCAGCGTGGCGAAGGTGAGCCCCTTGAGCCGCGCTTCATCGGGCTTGGCGGTCAGATAGCTCACGCCGATCAGGAGCGCCACGCTGAACACGAATACGAGTAAACTATAATACTGAAAATAGATCATGTGCACAACGTAGAAAAAGGAGCCGGGCTCGAACGTGGTGAACTTGCCGGCCGTGTCCACCGCAAGCCGGAAGACGCCCATCCCGAAGCCTCCTATCAGCGCGGCCAGACACCCCTTGGCATTCAGCCGTTTCATGAAGATCCCGAAGAAGAACACGACGGCAATGGGCGGGGCGAGGTAGCCCTGAACGCTCTGCAGGTAATCGTAGAGCCCGCGCGAGCCCTGGATAATGGGAATCCATAGAAGTCCGATGATCACCATCACTCCTGTCGCGAGGCGGCCCGTCCACACAAGCTGATGCTCGGAGGCATCCTTTCTGAACTTCCGGTAGATATCTATTGTGAACAGAGTCGAGCATGCGTTGAATACCGAGGAAAGCGAGCTCATCAGCGCGGAGAGCAGGCCCGCAACCACGAGTCCGCGCAAACCCACCGGCATTATGGCCACCACAAGCAGCGGCAAGGCGGACTGGGCCGCGGCAACGTTGGTTCCGCCGTCTTCCCCAGTAAGGGGCTGGAGCCCGGCAAAGTTTCCGGTCTTCGCCAGGGCGATGGCGATCATGCCGGGCACGATGAAGATGAAAACAGGAAAGAGCTTTAAAAAGCTCGCCCAGATAGTTGAACGCCGAGCCACGCCCTCATTGGGCGCTCCAAGCACGCGCTGCACGATATATTGATCCGTGCACCAGTACCACAGCCCGATTATCGGCGCGCAGAGCAGCATGCCGGGCCACGGGTAGTTCGTGTTGTAATACCACGGCAGCTCGCCGGCGGGATCCGATATAGGCTTCCAGAGATTGAAGAACTCCGTCGGCATCGCCGCGCGCAGCCCTTCCCAGCCGCCGAGCTCGCGGAGCCCGAGAAAGGTGAGCAGCAATGCTCCAAACACAAGCACGACGCTCTGGACGGTGTCCGTGTACACAACGGCCCTCAAGCCGCCGAGCGCCGTGTAGAGCCCGGTTGATACAATTACGACAATTGAACCGATCCAGAAGGCATTGAGCCCCATGAAACTGAGCTCCGGCAAGAGCGAGCTGAAGACCAGGCCGCCGGCAAAGATCCCGACGGCCACCTTGGTCACGATATACGCGAGCAGCGAGATTATGGAAAGAACCCACCGGGCGGCGGGCGAGAAGCGGCGTTCGAGGAATTCCGGCATGGTGAAAACGAGCGAGCGGGAATAGAACGGAACAAGCACCCAGCCGAGGACGAGCAGACACCATGCGTGCAGTTCGTAATGCGCCATCGCCATGCCGTCCGTCGCGCCGGACCCCGCAAGCCCGACAAGGTGTTCCGAGCCGATGTTGGATGCGAAGATCGAGGCGCCTATGACGAACCAGCCAAGGTTCCGGCCGGCCAGGAAATAATCATCGCTGGTGTCGCGGTTTTTTCTGATCCCGATCCATACGAATACCCCGATGATGACGAAATACAAGAGAACCACGATCCAATCGAGCGCCGCCATTTTACTCCTTTCTCTCCAACGCGGGCTTGCCCGCAACCCAAGACGGCTTGCCCGGAGGTCTGCGCCCCACCTTTAGATCCGGAAAGGTGGTGGCGCCGACTCTCTCTGAGGCCGGACACACCGAGGTCAACGACCTCGGCTACAGCAGCTACAGCCGGATGCCCATGTTGATGAATTCCGTCTTTATCCCGAAGCGCGCGGCCAGCCGCGCACCGACCGCCTTGACTCCGAACGTCTCCGTGGCATAGTGTCCGGCGAACACCGCGTTGATGCCGTATTCCCGGGCCAGATGATAGGCCTGCAGGTTCGGCTCGCCGCTGAGGAAGACATCCACTCCTTCCCGGCCGGCCTCGGCGATCTCGTCGGCCGCGCCTCCCGATACCACCGCCACCGTCCGCACAAAACGTTTCCCGAAATCGAGGGTGCACAGACTGTTCCCGAACAACGCGTGCGCCTTCTTCTTAAATCCGGAATAGGGCATCGGCTTCGGAAGCGAGCCGCGAAAGCCTATCATCTGTCCGTGATAGAGTCCGAACCTCCGCACGCTCTTCAATCCGAGCGCCCTGCAAATCCGCGCATTGTTTCCGAGCCGCGGGTGGGCGTCGAGCGGCAGGTGGCAGGCATATAGCGCGATGTCACGATCCAGAAGGAACTTCAGCCGCCGGTAGTTCAGGTCCGTTATGCGCTTCAGCGAGTCGCCCCAGCTCAGGCCGTGGTGGCAGATAAGCATATCGGCTTTCCGCTCGGCCGCCGCTTCGAAGAAAGCCAGCGATGCGTCAACTCCCGCCGCAATCCGGCGCACCTTTCCGGAATTCTCGACCTGCAGCCCGTTATGCGAATCGTCCTTGAACGCGGCTATGTTCAGCTCCCTGTCGAGGAAGCTTGTTATTGTTTTCAATAAAATCATGGTTGCTGCTCCTGCCGT
>JAGYMT010000383.1 GCA_018400335.1 Kiritimatiellia bacterium
TAATGCGGAATTATCGTGTTTCCGCCAGGCGCAGCGGCTGGCCAGGTAGATGCCGTTGGAGGATATCGTATTCCGGAGAGGGTTGTCGAACTGAATCAGATGACCCTCAGCATGCCCGAAAACGCGGATCAGGATAGACAGAAATTCAGGACTTGGCGGCTCGTTTGACCAAAGCGCGAATATGCCGTCCGCCCGAAGAAAGCGCGCAAGGCGCTGCAGTCCGGCATCGGTATAGAACTCGGCATGACTCGGATCCAGGACATGGTCCGGCGTGTGGTCAATGTCCAGCAGAATAGCATCGAACCGGCGGCCCGGCGCATCGGGGTCAAAACCGTCACCTCTCGTTAAAGCGAAGAAATCGGCATGGTGATACTCGCAGCGGGGATCGTCGCTCAGGGCACGCCCATTAGGCACAAGCCCTTCGCGGTGCCAGTCAATTACGGGCTCCAGCGCTTCGACGACCACCAGACTCCGCACCTGCGCGTATTTCAGCACTGCCGCCGCAGTGAACCCGAGCCCAAGGCCGCCGACGACCACGCTCCACCGGGCTCCATCGAGTCGCCGCAAGACGAGGTCGGCCAGCGCAACTTCTGCCTCGTGAAAGAGACTGGACATGAGATATTCGTCGTTGAGTTTGACCTCGTAAGCCTCGGCATCTCCCAACGCGGCAATACGGCGGCGTTGCAGAATCAATTCGCCCATCGTCGTGCGGCGGTAGTCCAGTTCTTCAAACCACGGCTTCATAGCAGACAATTCATCAAGATACCCGCTTCAGACGGATGGAAAAACTATACAGTACCCCTTGCAAGCCGGATTGACCAGACAAAACCGCCTGCACCCATTGGCGGCAAATGTGATGAAACAACAACTGATAAACGAAATGGCCAGGAACCCTATTGCGACACCCTGTTAACGTCATCCCTCCATCCCCCACCCATGGACGAGTAGAACGTAACGGTATCGAGCAGTCGTTGCGCTTGGGCGGCACACAGGTCCATGCGGCTCGACTCCACCACCTGTTGCGCGGTCAGCACCTCAATATAGTTGGCCGCGCCCATGGCATAGCGTTTCTGCACGAGGTCGAGCGTTTCATGGGCTGAAATGACGGTGGCTGTTGTCGCCTTCAAGGCGTGCGTATTGTGCTCGAGCCCGCGCAATACATCAGCGACGCCGCGGAATGCCTGCAAGATGGTTTCCCGATAGTGCGCTGACGCGGCGTCAAAGCCGGCTTCGGCGGCACGGGCCTCGGCGCGCAGTCCCCGGTTAAAAAGGGGTTGGGCTAATTGACCGCCCAGACTCCAGATCAAAGAAGCGGGATTGAATAATTTGTCCATAGTAAGTGCCTGTGCGCCAAAATCGGCGTTGAGCGATATCTGTGGATAAAGTTTGGACACGGCCGCCCCGTACTCCGCGCAAGCGGCATGCAACAGGGCTTCTGATGCCCGAATGTCCGGGCGGCGGCGTACTAATTCGGACGGCACTTGTAAGGGCAGTTCTGACGGCAATTTGAAATCCGTGAGCGTGAACTGGGGAACGTTCGTCGCGGACGGCGTCTGACCGATCAGCATGGCCAGCAGATGGCTCGCCTGACCACGGCCATTGCGCAGCGCCGGAATGACTGCGCGAGTCTGTTCCGTCTGTGTCTGAAGCGCCAGCACGTCGACGTCCGATACGGAACCCAGTTCAAGACTGCGGCGCGTTAAGGCAAGTTGCTCTGTCTGGGCGTTCAGAATGCGCTCCATAACCTCTATCTGTGCGGACAGGCGTGCTTGCGCGATGGCCGTTGCTATAATATCGGCCGCCAAGGTCAGGCGGGCACCTTCGAGTTGAAAACGTCTGTAATCGGCTTGCGCGGCAAGCGCTTCGAGCACCCGGCGATTGCCGCGAAACAAATCAAGATCATAATGCACATTGACCGAGGCGCTATATAGATTGAAGGTGTTTTCGCCGTCCGGCTGCCCCATGGCAGCGTTGTTGACAGATTTGCGTTCTCCGCTCAAGTTGGCATTCGCCTGCGGATATTGAGTGGATCCCGCCCTCGCCTCGTAGACCTGGCGGGCTTGACTCAAGATGGCCTCCGCCGCTTCCAGTGTGGGACTGGCGGCCAATGCCTGTTCGATCAAGGCATCCAGCTTCGAGGATTCGAACGCCTGCCACCACTGCGTCTCGATCAGGATACCCTCCGCAAACCGTTGTTCGCCCCCCAGCGCGGTGGGGGAGGATGCCGTGTGCGCGGGTAACGCCGACGCGGTGTAACCGGAGACGGCGGGCGGGGCCGGTGTTTTGAACTCGGGACCCGTGGCGCAACCGGCCAGGAACAGGATCAAGCAAACCTGACCCATCGCGCGGCCAAGCGCTGTCAATCCCATTAGTGTGTCCTTCATAACCGATAGGCCTGTTTTCATTCGAATGATCTCCCTTCACCGGCCTCTTCCACCGTGCGTCCGTCACGGATGTGGTAGATACGTTTGAAAGTCGGGATGATCTTCTCGTCGTGGGTGACAACGATGATGGCCGTTTCGTATTGGCGGGCCATCTGGTTGAGAATGCGGATCACCGCCATCGCTCGCTCGCTGTCCAACGGCGCGGTGGGTTCATCGGCGAGAATGACCGGCGGGCGGTTCACGAGTGCCCGCGCGATGGACACACGCTGCTGCTCGCCGCCGGAG
>JAGYMT010000384.1 GCA_018400335.1 Kiritimatiellia bacterium
AAGGATAACCTTCGCTTCGCCCTGCTTGCGCCTGCCTGAGCAAGTACGCTCGCAGTCAGGCGTACACGCAGGCAAGTCGGTTGCCTTTCGGAACGGAAAGTTTGCCACAAAAAGTCACAAAAATACACAAAAAAGGAAAACTTCTCTATTCTATCCCGTTCCGTTCTGTCTGAACGTTGGCAACCAACTCCGAATCAACGCATTGCAAAACAAAACCATTATAAGCTACAAGAGAGAGAATTTCCGAACCTTTTTGTGACTTTTTGTGACTCTTTGTGGCTATAATTCTTCCGACTTTTCCCTCTTTTCTACTTGACACCCTTTTTCAGCAGCCGGTTACAAGTTCTCTTAAATTCAAGGAATGCTAGCAGAGATTCCGAAAAAGACAACAAAAAAAGGTTCTTTCTCGTTGAGTTGCGGAAGCGGCGGTGATAGATTAATTGAAAGTGGCAATAGCTCCGGCGGGTTCAAGTTGCACCCCTGAATGCAGCGCGGAAAGAAATTAATGCAGGAACGACAGATATTCGAGGAACGACCGATATCCGATCTTAACAAGAAGGATTCCGAGCCGGACACGAATCTGAGGCCGGAGACTTTCGACGATTTCATCGGCCAGCTCAAGGTGAGGGACCGCCTTTGCCTGGCGGTGGATGCCGCCCGCGGGCGGGGCGACGTGCTCGATCACGTTCTCCTCTGCGGGCCGCCGGGCCTCGGGAAGACGACGCTGGCGTACATTCTGGCCCGGGCCATGGGCGCGAACGTAAGAGCCACTTCCGGTCCGATCATTGACAAGCCGGGCGATCTCGCCGGCATTCTGACCAGCGCGGAGCGCGGCGATATAATCTTTATTGACGAGATTCACCGGATGCAGAAGGCCGTGGAGGAGTATCTGTATTCCGCGATGGAAGATTTTGTTATTGATATAGTCATTGATCAGGGACCGCATGCCCGCTCGATACGCATGAACCTGATGAAGTTCACCCTCGTGGGCGCCACCACGCGCAGCGGCCTGCTTTCCTCGCCTCTGCGCTCGCGTTTCGGAATCACAACCCGCCTTGACCACTACGGCCCGGATGAACTGAAGACGATCATCAGGAGATCGGCCGGGATATTGAACGTGGATATTGACGATGAGGGCGCGCTGGAGATAGCCTCCCGGTCGAGGGGCACGCCGCGCGTCGCGAACAACCTCCTCAGACGCGCCCGCGATTTCGCCCAGGTGCGCGCGGACAACCGCATCAACAGGAAGGTGGCGGACCAGGCCCTCGCCATGCTGGAGATTGACGAGTACGGACTGGATGAAATGGATAAGCGGATACTTGGCGCAATAGCCGACAAGTTCGGCGGCGGCCCGGTGGGCATCGGAACCATTGCGGTTTCGGTGGGCGAGGAGCCGGATACCATAGAGGAGGTCTACGAGCCGTATCTCATCCAGGAGGGCTACCTCAAGCGCACGCCTCAGGGGCGAGTCGCCACGGAGCTGTGCTATCAGAGGCTCGGAATGCGCCCGCCCGGTTTGCAGCGCGCGCTATTGTGATCCGCCGGGCTGCTGGATCTTTTCAAGGTAGTGTCCGCGCCGCGCTTCACCGGACAGGATCGTTGCTTCCGAAGATGACGGGTTGACGCTATTGATCCTCACCCTGCCGACTGTCCTCCCGGGGAACCAGTCTATCACGTTTCCGGTTGCGGGATCCGTGATTGGGCGCCGCTCCTCGCGCACTTCGAATGTGTCGCCCACCCGCATGTGAACATTCTCCCCCCCGTTAACAATCACCGTGTTCGCCGAGCAATCGGCTATGCGCGCCTGCCAAGTCGCATATGGGAGTTTCTGAACAATCGTGAATACCGATTGCTGAATCGCTTTCTGAGTGGCCTTGCCGACCGGTGACTTAAAGAACAGGTCGCCCCCGAAAGAGGTCTTATTATAATCGAACTTTATCCAGCTTGACGAGGCCTTGGCCGTGCCTTCGGCGGGTATCGAGCAGAGAATTTCTCCCGTCTCCACGTCCGTCAACGTGAGGTGAATCATCACCACCGCGCGTGCCCCGCTCCCGCCTATTTCAGTGTTCGACGAACGAAACCAGCCCGTTGAGCTCCGGGTCTGGGTGAAATCGGTGATGACGCCGCGAATGAGAAAACGCGCGTTTTTCAACCGTCCCCGTTCGACGCTGTCCTCCTTGCGGAAGAGATTCTGTCCCTGCCGCGCGAGCTCGCTGACTATGCTTTGGAGGTGCTTGCGCTCAACGACCACCACGCGATCGGTTTCCAGCAATTCGGCCACGATCAGGTCGGGAATGCCGCGGCCGAGCTTCCACTGGCCGGAGAACCCGCTCTCGTTTTCAAAGTCGGTCACCGCCACCACGGGACGGATCGCGTTTGGCGGCAACGGCGGAAGCCTGGAGTAAAGGGTGCCGCAGCCCGCCAGCAAAAGACAGCACGCGGGTATTATGAAAATGAAGGAAGCGCGGAAAGAAGCTGTCGCCTTTATGTTCATGGCGCGCCGGTAATTCACGCTTTTTTCTTGCGTTCGACCCAGCGTTTTCTGCGAACCCGTTTCACTCGTCTTCTGAGCTGTTGTCCCATGATCTCTCCTTTTTTTGACTCCCTTTTTCAAGGATAACCTTCGCTTCGCCTGTCTGCGTGCGGACACGCAC
>JAGYMT010000385.1 GCA_018400335.1 Kiritimatiellia bacterium
TAACGCGTAATAAACTGTTTTCTTGTTTTTTATAGCAGTTTCTTGACAATGAGGCACTGACGCGGGCGGACAGGCAACCCAATTAACAGCTCGTGCTGCGTAGCGGCCACTGCGCAGAGCAGCAATCGGGGGTCGGCCTGCCCGCGCGCGGGCAGGCAAGAATGCTCTGTCTTCATGGATTCTCCACCAAGCCAAAGGCATGGAGACAACTCTTCTTCATCGTCGTTCCGGAATAGTGAGACAATAGAGACACGCTGCGTCAGGCCAGCGCGCAATGTGTTGCGCAAATACGAGAAATATATTGCCGGATCGCAAAGGGGAAGACAAGAGCGAATCATTCGTGTTATCCTATGGACAAACGCGCCGCGTTGTGCGATTATCGCGGGCACTCGATCGAACAAGGAACGCAAGGAGATCTCGATGAAAACACTTATCAGCCGGATCTGCATTCTTCTATCGTCATGCGCGCTCCTCTCAGGGTGCGCGACAAACAGCGACCCGGGGCAGCGGACGGATGACCCCCTGCGCGTCGGCATATCCTCGACCTATCCACCCATAATCTTCAGACAGAACGGGCAGGTCGCCGGCATCGAGGCCGATCTCGCCCGCGAGCTGGCGAAGGCGCTCGACAAGAAGCTTGTGTGGGTCGAGCTCAAATGGGAGCAGCTTATTCCATCTCTGGTTGACGGGAAGGTTGACATCATCATGTCCGGCATGTCAATCACCGACCCGAGGACGATGAGAATTGCCTTCAGCGAGCCCTACCTTCAGACCGGCCAGATGGCGCTTATGCCCCACTCCCTCGCAAAGCGCTACGATTCGCCGGAAAGCATAATGAAAAGCGACGCGCGCATAGGCGTGCAGGACGGCACCACCGGAGACGTGTTCGTTCAAACCCGGTGCCCGCGCGCGGCGAAGGTCAGCCTGGACAAGCCGGAAGACGCGATGTTCTATTTTCAAGGCAACAGGATTGATATCTTTATTTACGATGCGCCGACGGTCATGCTGATGGCCTCACAGCACGAGGCGGATGTCGTTCCGCTCTGGCGCCTGCTGACGAGTGAGAAGCTCGCCTGTGGAGTGAGGTGGCAGGACACGGAACTGCTGACCTTCGTCAACAGCCGGCTCGCGGAATGGAAGCAGGATGGAAAGCTGGATGAAGTGCTCGCAAGATGGATGCCGCAGTCCAAGCGGCTGCAGCAATAGTCATTCGGAGCTTCCGCCGACCCGCTGATCAGACATCTCTAATTCTGATTCTACGACAACACCTTATTCCGCCCATCTTTTTTTGATTTTTTCCATTGCAAAATTCAGGATTACCGCTATTCTTCTCGTCCAGTGCTACGCGTAGTGTTTTATTTATCAACCCAAAGGAGAGCCGAAAAATGGCAAAAGCTCAGACTAAGAGTCAGATCGTCGCCGGAGTCGCCGATGCAGCCGGGATCACGAAGAAGGAGGCCGGTGCCGCGCTTGAAGCGCTCGTCGCGATGGCGTACAAGGGAGCAAAGGACGGGTTCACGATTCCCGGACTTGGCAAGCTGGTCAAGGTGAAGAGGAAAGCGCGCATGGGCCGCAACCCCGCCACCGGCGCCACGATCAAGATTCCCGCCAAGACAGTCCTCAAGTTCAGGATTGCCAAGGCAGCCAAGGACGCAGTTCTCTAAGAGACGCATCCTTGCATATCGGTTTCCCGCCGGGCTGTCACAAGCGACAGCCCGGCGGGCCCGATTGTGCAGGCTATGCGGCTCAGGCTGAGTGTTTAAACGAAGCCGGAGCTCATGGCATCGCCCGTGGCCGGCAAGCTGCCCTGCAGGCTGCGGCTTTCAAGTTGACGGTTAAGAACGGATCGTGTTATGCCTAAGAAGAAGACAAAGAAATCCGTGGCCAAGCGTTTCAGGAAAACGCCGTCGGGGAAAGTGTGCTTTCACGGCGCGGGCCGCAGACACCTTTTAAGCGCGAAAAGCCGCAAGGCGAAGCGTAATCTCAGAAAAAGCTCCACGCTTACATCCGCGGATGAAAAGCGAATTGGCGCCTTGATTTGATTTTTGGAGGATTTTCAAATGCCGAGAGCCACTAATGCACCAGCCTCCCGTCGCAGACGGAAACGAGTGCTCAACCAGGCTAAGGGCTTCCACGGGTCTCGCAGCAAGCTTATTCGCCAGGCTTCGGAAGCCGTGGACCGCGCGATGGTACTTGCCACGATTCATCGCAAGGAGAAGAAACGCGATTACCGCGGACTTTGGATAATCAGGCTTTCTGCCGCCTGCCGCCAGAACGGGATAGCCTACAACCGTCTAATTGATGGACTGACAAAGGCCGGCATCAAGCTGAACAGGAAGATGCTCTCGGAGATCGCCATACATGATCCGGATGGGTTCGCGGCGATCGTTAAGGAAGCAAAGTCAGCGGCAACTCCCGCCTGAAGCCGGATGTGGGGAACCGCGCGGCGCTACAGCTTTTTTTCTGGTCCTTCCGGGTTCCGTGTGGGTAACCCCAAGATGTTGTGGTCCGCCGATTGCCGCCCGATCAATTCGCTTAAGCAGGTCGTTGAAGTGTATCCGACTTACTTACTCGTAAATGCGTGAACCGGCAAAAGCGGTTCGTTTAAGACCGTATCCGACTAAGCGTATCCGACTAAGTGTATCGGT
>JAGYMT010000386.1 GCA_018400335.1 Kiritimatiellia bacterium
TACAGTGGCATGAGCGTCCTCGCTCGTGGTCCTTCTCTTCTATATTCTATTTTTGTTCAGGATCACGAGCGGGGACGCTCATGCCACGGGGGACGCACGCGGTCCCTGAGGCAAGACCGGGGAGTCCGGACATCTTGCACCTGATCGCAGATGCGCCCCTCCCTCCCTGAAAAACACTGCCTATATGGAGCAGTTCAACTGCTCTTTTTAGGCTGAGGATTTTTGAAGTGCCGGGAGGATCCGTCCAGGGGTCCAGGGAGATTCGGCGGACAAAGAACAGGAGGTGAGAAGCTCGCTCAGGTGTAGCAATGCTCAGGGCCGGGGAAGCCGCCGCTCTCTACATCATCCTTGAAAGAGGCAAAGGCTTTCTTCATCTCCGCACCGAGTTCGGCGTAGCGCTTGACGAACTTGGCGCTCCCGCCCGCGGTCATTCCAAGCAGGTCGTTAATCACGAGTATCTGTCCGTCGCAATGCGGACCCGCGCCGATTCCTATGGTCGGGATTCCCACGGCGCCCGTTATCTCCCTGCCCGCCTCCGGCGGAACACATTCGAGAACCAGCGCGAAGGCTCCGGCCTCCTCCAGCGCGGCGGCATCCCGCAGCAACTGCTCCACCTGCTCCGGCCTGCGGCCCTGCACCTTGTAACCGCCCAGCGCGAGCACGCTCTGCGGCGTGAGCCCTATATGCCCCAGCACCGGTATGCCGCTCTCCACAAGCGCCCGAGCGGTCGGCGCCCGCACAGCGCCGCCCTCGAGCTTTACGGCATCGGCCCCCGCCTCCTGCACGAAGCGCCCGGCATTGCGGATGGCCTCCGGGATTGACACCTGATAGGAGAGAAACGGCATGTCGCCGACCACCATTGCATTGCCCGTTCCTCTCGCTACGGCGGCGGTGTGGTGCAGCATCGCGTCCATAGTGGCGGGCAAAGTGTTATTATAACCCAGCACGGTCATGGCAAGCGAATCGCCAACGAGGATCAAGGGCAGCCCGGCCTCGTCAACAAGGCGCGCGGTGAAATAATCGGCGGCGGTGAGACAAGCAAAGCGATTCCTGCCCTTCAGCGCCTTTATCCTGCTCGTCGTCCATTTTTCGGAATTCATTCAACACCCCCTGCCTGGTTCCAGCAACCGCTTAGAATTCTTCTTTTCTTTCTCGCGCAGAGGCGCAGAGGCGCAGAGATTTATTCTTCAAGGCCATTTACGCAGCGGGTGATACCGGTCTTCATAACCTCTTCACCGAAGTTGAGCAGATAGCCGAGCTTGCACCCCGTCAGTCTCAGATAGGTCTGCACCTGCTTCTTGTGCGCCGCCGTCGTTCGTTCCACAGACTTCAGCTCCAGAATAACCTTGTTCTCAACAATCAGGTCTGCCCGGAAACCCTCGTCAAACCCCATCCCCTTGTATGAAATAGGCACGGGTATCTGGCGATCCACCTTCAGTCCACGCTCGCCAAGTTCGCGGGCAAGAACGATCTCGTATACGGTCTCCAGCAGTCCCGGCCCCAGTTCACGGTGGACGGCGATGGCCACTTCGATCACCAGCGTTCCGATGTCGTTCTCCTTCATCCTCTGCGCCTCTGCGCCTCTGCGCGAGTCATCTTGTCTGCTTCCTGCACACCCTCACCAATCGTCGGCAAAGAGTTCCACACCGCCGGCGTCCTGGAGGCCATCGAGAACATCGGTAACACTACCCGATTGGCCCGGAATGCGCAAGCCCGGCCTGACGTCGGCCAGCGGCTGCACAACGAAACGGCGAACAGCCCACCGTGGATGCGGAATTTCCAGCTCGCTCGTCTTCATCCGCAAAGTGCCGGCATAAACCAGATCAATATCAACAGGCCTAGGCGCATTGCGGATGGAGGAAGGCGCGCGCCCCATGTCGCGCTCAATGGACTTGAACAGACCGGCCAGCTTCTCGACTGCCATCGCCGTTTCGATCACCAGAACGGAATTAAGGAAAGGCAGCCCCGCAAACTCGCCGGGCACATCCACCGGCTCGGTTTCGTAGACGCGCGATTGCGCGACGGGTGAAACACCCTCGATGGCCAGTATCCTCTTCTTCGCCTCTTTCAGCAGCCCGAGACGATCGCCCAAGTTAGAGCCGAGGGCCAATCCCGTTTCCATTTCATCACCTGTCAAGGCCGAGGACGTCCTGCATGGTGTACAGGCCCGGCGCGCGCCCGGCCATCCACCCCGCGGCCTCCAGCGCGCCCATGGCGAAGCAGTCGCGGCTCGACACCTTGTGCGTGAGCTCGATCCGCTCACCGTCGCACGCCAGGATGACAGTATGATCGCCCACCACGTCGCCGGCGCGCAGGGCATGCACCCCTATCTGGGCCGCCGGCCGCTCGCCCGTGTGCCCGTGGCGGCCGTGCGTCATCACTGCTTCGGGATCCAGCTTGCGCGCCGCCGCGGCTGACTCGACAAGCCGAAGGGCGCTCCCGCTGGGCGCATCCTTCTTGTGTTTATGGTGCGTCTCGATGACCTCTATATCGTAGTCGCCGAGTATCCCGGCGGCTTTTTCAACCAGGTTGAAAAGGAGGTTCATGCCCTTGCTCATGTTGGGCGCCCACACCACCGGCACAACTTCGGCGGCCTTCCGCACGGCGGCGGCGTGCTCGTCCTTCAAACCCGTGGTGCCGATG
>JAGYMT010000387.1 GCA_018400335.1 Kiritimatiellia bacterium
TGTGTCAATAAAGAAGCTTACCGCCGAGCCTTGTGCCGGTGGGAGCGTATTTTTGCACTACAGGCCACATCCCGGACAGCGGCTACCGGATCATGGTATCCATAAGGGGGGCGCATGGCGGGTTGGCGCGGGCCCACCTCGCGCCCCGGCGCCCTCGAAAAACAGATTCCAGCGCATAGCGCCGGGATGTTTTTGCTGCAGCGCGCGCAGTTTTTCCCAGTTTTCATGTATTTGTGCACGCGCACGCGCTCTGACGTCGTCGGAGGCGCCGGTCCGATTGTATTCACGCACCAAACGTCCACATTCCGTCACCAGCCGGGTAAAGCCGAGTCCCGTTTGCACGAACTCGATGCGCTCACGATAGAGGTCGTCATCGGCGCTTAAAGCCTCCCGTGCCGCGTTGAGCAGAGCGACCGCTTGACCCAACCGTTCATCGTTATAGTAATCAAGAACATCGTGGTCGGCGTAGCCGGGCTGCTCTGTGCCGTAGCACTCCTCCCTGATTTTTTCCATATAGCCCCAATATGCCTCCATTTCCTTCGCGGCCGGACCGAACGCGCGACGATAGTAGTCTTGAAGGATGGCCTGGGCATCCTGATGCGGGTCCCAGGTCAGATAGGCCATAAGGTAGTACAGCGGTCCCTGGGTGGCCCAGTGTTCGCGCACATAATCGACATAAATGCCCATCCAGTTGTTTTCGGCGGCGAATTTCATATCCTTGATCGTGCGGGTGAACGGTACATCCGGCATGCCCCACTGCCATCCAACGGGACTGCCGACATTGGGACGCCAGAAGTTCATTGTGGTGACTTCCCCCCAATCGGCAAACATCTGTTTAAAGGTTGCTGTAAAGCGAGGATGAATAATATCCGAACGCAAAAGAAAATTGGAGACATTACCGATGATGACATTATCCTCGGGAACCACCGCGAGAGGTGCCGGCGCCGAGGGGCCATAGGACAGCGTATAAACGTACAATTCGCGGTCGGGAAAGCGTTCCTTCAAACCGCGGGCTACACGGTTGGCAAACGTGACATCCCGATCTGAAAGGGCGACGTATATCTGTGACAACCCTTGCCAGGTTAGGCGGACATGTTCGCCGTCCGGATGATCCCAGGCACGACAATTCTCGCACACGCAGTGCCCTGTGACGGAGCTGTCTCCGGGCGCCGCATTAAAAACCCGCTGGTTTGGATTCTCTTCAAGCCGCGCGGCCACGTCGTCCAGCCACTGTCTGGCGAGGTCGGGGTTGGAGTGGCACATCTTGACGGTTCTCCTGCCGGGGTAGGGCTTTTCCCCGCCGCCGCGTGAACCGTCCGGCTGCAGGGCAAAATACTCGGGGTTGGTCTCGTGGAACCGGTCCCACCAGTGAAATCCCGCCCCGAGGCCGCCCGGGAAGCCATGACCACCGAGCGAGGGCAGCTCGCAGAGCTGAAGGCGCTGCGCCCGCGCCCAGTAGTTGCTGCTGGCCCCACCCGCAAAAGTTCCCGGATGTTCCGGTCCGAGCACGCCACGATCCATCTGTGCCCACGACAACAATCCGCTGCGTGCGCGCACCTGCGGGTGATAGCGGAATTCGAAAGAATCGAACATGATGGTGTTCTGCCTGAGTATGTCTTCCCCCAGCTCGCCGGGCCATAGCCAGCGCACATCGAGGTAATCCTGTAGAAAAGTATAGACGGCGTTGTGCGTACCATATTCCTGCTGGACGCCCTCAATAGTTCTGCGACCAAAGTCAACCGTCAGGTGGTCCGGGTCCCACCGGTCACGTCCGGCGATGACCAGATGTTCGGAGTTGGCCGCGATAAGTATTTCTTCCGGATGCTTGAAATCGAAATCCTGATCCGGAAAAAGTTCTTCAAGCACCGGCTGGCAGCCGACCCAGATGGCGGATTCCGGAAGAGGATCGGGCCGGCCCTCGAGCACATCGGGCCGGGCGCCCGAGGTCTTTTCGATATAATAGGCCAGCTCATCGGCCGCTCGACGCGTCAGGGGCGGAGCGTTTTCAAAGATGACGATCGGTGCCCGGCTGACGCCGTCTTCGACCAGTACAAGCTTTCCTTCCTCACCGGCATCCGAAACAGCACCGTTACCCACCCACGTTCCAGCCAAAGATAACGCACAGACAACAACTATCCTATAGAGACTGCTTAATTTGGTCAACATAAGTATAATTCTCCCTGAAAAAAATCATGTTCTCAACATTGCCGCCGATACGGTCCATTCTATTTAACACTCAGTCTCACCTCGGGGACGCCCGGGGCGCGCGCTGTAATAGAACCGGATACGCCCGCCGTCCTGGATGACAGTAGGATACGCTAAGCTGCCCTCCCAAGGCTTCTCCAGTTCGAGCACCACTTCGCGAGGAGAAGGATGGTGCAGGCGGCGCTCGGCTGCGCCTTTGAGCTCCTCGATCAGGAAATCGTCAACGAAGAGCTCCAGCCGCGAGCCGATATCGCGAACAGTGTCATCATATGATTGCTTTGTGCTGCCGTCGCGCCAGGTGGCCACCACATCGATCTGTGCCGGAACTTCGTTGCCTTCCGCATCGACGATACGTATCAGGGAAGCGTCGTCCAGTTCGCCCTCGGGGAACGGCAGCCCCCCCACCATCGGCCACGGCTCGTCCAGTCCGGAGAC
>JAGYMT010000388.1 GCA_018400335.1 Kiritimatiellia bacterium
TTAGTCAAACATTTCGCGAATAAGGAGCTAAGCTGCGCTCGTCTTCTCTATGCCGGTGATCTTGAGCACCGTTTGATTCTGGCGGTGCCCCTTCTTGAGGGCATAGCCCTTCCTGCGTTTCTTCTTGAATGAAACAACTTTCTTTGCGCGAATCTGCTTTACGACTGTTGCCGACACTTTTGCGCCGTCAATCGCCGGCTTGCCGATCGCGAGGGTTGTTCCGTCGGAGATTGCAAGAACGGGGGCCAGTTCAATCGCCGCGCCGGCCTCGGTTTCAATCTTCTCAACGTTCAGAATGCCGTCCTGCTCCACCCTGTATTGTTTTCCGCCCGCTTCGATAACTGCATAAGGTTTCATCACGTTCCCCGTTCTGGCTGCCAGAAAAAGCGCCGGATTCCTTGGCATTGTTCCCGTGAGCTGCCGGCGCGACAACTTTTCGCTCAATGAGAAACCCTAATATGATTGAAAATGCAAAAAAAGTCAAAATCAATTTGCATGTATATTTTGAAGGAGGTAATCTGCCCAATTGAGGTATGCGTCCGAATGCAAGAGAACTTGTAACTGGCTGTTGAAAAAGGGTGTCAAGAAAAAACGGGGAAAAAGACGGGGGAATTATAGCCACGAAAAGTCACAAAAGGTCACAATAAGGGAAAGGCAGATGCTATGAGTTTGAACGTTGGAATCATGGGACTGGGAATGATGGGCAAGATGCATTTCAACACCTACGCCGGGATCAAGGGCGTGAAGGTGGCGGCCATAGCGGACGTTGATGCCGCCAAGCTGAAAGGTGATTGGGCCGGGATAGCCGGCAACATCGCATCCGGCGCCGGCCGTGCGGACCTGCAAGGTATCCGTCTCTACGATGACCCGGCCGCACTGCTGAAGGATCCGGGAATTGACGTGGTTGATGTCACGCTTCCGACCTTTCTGCACTCGAAATGGACGATTCGCGCGCTGCAGGCGGGGAGACACGTTATCTGCGAGAAGCCGATGGCGCTGAACTCTGCCGGCGGCAGGGCAATGATAGAGGCTGCGCGCGAGGCGCGCAGGCAGCTTTTTATCGCACAGTGCATCCGGTTCTGGCCCGCCTATTCAAGGGCCCGCGAACTCGTTCGCGGCGGGAAGCTGGGCAAGGTGCAAAGCGCGGTGTTCACCCGTCTGAGCGCCCGGTCCAACTGGAGCTGGAATAACTTTCTCAATGATCCGCGCAAGAGCGGCGGCGGCGCGCTGGATCTCCACATCCACGACGCGGATTTCGTGCTGCATCTCCTGGGCGAGCCGCGGTCGGTGACGAGCCGCGCCGTGGTGAGCGGCAAGTTCGGCATGGATCATATATCCACTTTCTACGAGTATTCTCCCGGCACGCTGGTCCAGGCCGAGGGCGGGTGGGAATATGATCCCGGCTTTCCCTTCTCGATGACCTTTCGGATCGCGCTTGAGAAAGGCACCCTGGTTTTCGATGCGCAGGGCCTCATGCTGTATCCCGCGAAGGGCAAGCCGAGAAAGGTTTCCGTGGCCGAGGGCGACGGGTATCTTCATGAGCTCAGGCATTTCGCGGATTGCATTCGCCGCAACAGGCGGTCGCCGATCGTTCCGCCGGAGTCGGCATTGCGGAGCGTTGAACTCGTCGAGGCGGAAATGCGTTCCGCGCGTTCCGGCAGGACAGTCAAATTCAGAAAATAAGCTTGGAGGGAATGATGAAGAACATTCTTCAGATTAACTACTGGACCCTAGGCGGGTTCGACGGCGCAAAACCGGTGGAGCAGGCGCTGGGCGAGGCGTCCGCCATGGGCTACACCGGGCTTGAACTGATTTTTGGATGCGGCGAGCTTGCGCGCGGGGTTACGGAAGCACGCTGCCGAGAGATCCGCGGGACGGCCGCACGGCTGAAGATGCGGATTGCATCCCTCGCATCCGGTTACTATTGGGAGAAGTCGCTGTCGTCGCCTTCGTCCGCGGAGCGCCGCAATGCCGTTGAATTCACCAGGGAATACCTCCGAGTCGCGAGCTGGCTCGGGGCGGGTACGGTCCTGATAATTCCCGGCGCTGTTGCGGTTCCGTGGGATGCGTCGAAGCCGGTTGTTCCTTATGCCGAAGCCTGGAAGAATGCGACCGTGTCAATACGCGCCTGTCTGCCGGAGGCCGAAAAGCGGAAAGTCACCATGGCGCTGGAGAACGTGTGGAATTGGTTCCTGGGCGATCCGGTTGCCATGCGTTGCTTCGTGGATCAGTTCAAGAGCAGGCGCGTGGGCGTTTATCTCGACGTCGGCAATTGCCTTATCAACGGGTATCCCGAGCACTGGATCGGGCTGCTTGGCCGCCGCGTAGCCGCGGTTCATTTCAAGAACTTCACGCGCGAGGATTGCGGAGGCGGCCTGCACGGGTTTGGTGATGACCTCCTCAAGGGCGACGTCAACTGGCGCGCGGTGAGGGCGGCCTTGACCAAGCTTCGCTATGCAGGACCCATCACGGCGGAGATGATCCCGTTCAGCCGCCTGCCGAATCTGGTGCTTCCTGATATGAAGCTGGCGCGGGACACCGCTCCCAAGCTGAAGAAGATCATGGCGTCGGGCCGCGGCGTCACGGGCGGGCCCGCGCGGGCGAAGAAGCCGAATTCCTCGTTCTTCTGAGAAAC
>JAGYMT010000389.1 GCA_018400335.1 Kiritimatiellia bacterium
GATAACATGTTATCAACGTCAAAACCAATTGTTTGACTCGTTTAGTCGAACAAACGAAAATTAAGGAGCTAACTATTTGTAAAGCAACGAGACAAAACATCAGCTGAACTACTCAGCCATGCGGTCCGCGACACGCGGACCCTCCCTCAATTCAAGCAGATATGTTGTTCTGGTAATGGGAGGGACGGCACTTGTCCGCCCGTGGTGGATTTTGCCGTCCGTAATATGGCATTTCAAGCAATCAGGAGAAGGACTGAGTAGTTATAAATCAGCTATGCGCCGCAGGCGCATCATAAAATTTTCGCCCGGCGAAAATTTTAAATAGCATGGGAGAACGATATGAAACAGGATAAGACGAGGAATAGCGCCGCGAATGCGTTGCGCGCCGACACGGAGATTGAAGGTTTCAGGATAGAACAGGCGGAGCCCCTGCCCGACCTGCGCGCCACCGCCATCCGGGCGGAGCATATCAAGTCGGGCGCCCGCATCCTGCACGTACTGGCGCCGGAGGACACGGAGAACTGCTTTGCCGTGATCTTCCCGACGCTGCCGCCCGATGATACCGGGCTGCCGCACATCCTCGAGCACTCGGTGCTCGGCGGCTCAAGAAGATTTCCCGTGCGTGAGCCTTTTTTTGAAATGGTGAAGATGAGCATGGCCACCTTCATCAACGCCATGACGGCACAGGCATGCACAATCTATCCTGCGGCCAGCAACGTGAAGAAGGATTTCTTCAACCTCGCGGAAGTCTATCTCGACGCGGTATTCCATCCGCTGCTGAGCGAGGAAATCTTCCGCCGCGAGGCCCATCACCTGGCGCTCGAAAACAATGCCGACCCAGCCTCGGCGCTCAAGATCTCCGGAATAGTCTACAGCGAGATGAAGGGCGCAAACTCCATGCCCGAGAGGCTGATCTGGCAGGCGGCCCAGCGCGGGCTCTTTCCGGATACTCCGCTGGGTCTTGATTCCGGGGGCGACCACGAGCACATTCCCGAGCTCACCTACGAAAAGTTCCTCGCCTTTCACAAAACGCTCTACCACCCGGCGAACGGGCTTTTCTTCATTTACGGCAACATCCCGACAGCGGAGCATTTGGACTTTCTTGCGCCGATCCTCGACGCCTTCGAGCGGCGCCCCGTCCGGATCTCAGCGCCGCGGCAGCCGCGCTGGACGGCGCCGCGCAGACTGGAGAAGGAATACCCTATCGGCAGAGGCGAAGATATCTCCGCCCGCACCTTCATTGTCCTCAACTGGATCACAGGTGACGCGCTTGACCCGGCGCGCGACGCGGAATGGAAGGTTCTCTCCGCGCTGCTTGCCGGCAATGAGGCAGCGCCGCTCAAGAAGGCGATCATTGATTCGAAGCTGGGGACCGATCTTCTGACGGCAGGCGCTCACGGCCACGCCTACGAGGCAGTATTTGCGGTGGGCATCAAGGGCAGCGAACAGGACCGGGCCGACGCCTTCGAACGCCTTGTGCTGGAAACTCTTGAACGCCTTGCCGACGATACATTCGCACGCGAGCGGGTGGAAGCCGCTTTCCAGCAGGTGGCCTATGAAACGCTTGAAGTAGCGACGCTGTTCCCGCTCAAGCTGCTTTTCGCCATTGCTGAAAACTGGCCGTACGGCGGAGACCCGCTTGCATTCCTGAACGCGCGCCGCGATCTCGATGCCTGCCGCGCCCGCTACGCATCCGACCCCGCTCTCTTCAATCGCCTGGTGCGGGAGGCTCTACTTGAGAACCCGCACAGGCTGCTCGTGGCGCTGCGGCCGGACCGCGATGCACAGGCCAGGGAGGACGCAGTCTTCGCCGCGAAGATGGCCGCGCTGCGCTCGCGCCTTTCGGCAGATGAGATATCGGAGATCGGGAAAGCGGCAGCCGCGCTCGCCGAGTCGCAGGGAACCCCGAATTCCCCCGAGGCGCTCGCCCGGTTGCCGCAACTCAAGACGAGCGATCTTCCGGCGGCCCCGCGCCGCATTCCCACTTCAATCGGAAAGGTCGCCGGAGCGACCATCCTTCATAACGATGTCTTTGCGAACGGAGTCAACTATCTCGAGCTCGATATAGATATATCGGGAATGCCCGCGGAACTTTACCGCTGGCTGCCCCTCTATACCGACGTCGTCTCGAAGATGGGCGCGGCGGGAATGGACTACGGCGCCATTGCGGAACGGCGCGCCGCCTGCACGGGCGGGTTATGGTCATGCGCCACCATGTCCCGCCACGCCGCCGATCCCTCGATCATCCTGCACCGCTACCGGTTCGGACTCAAGACTCTCGACGACCGGGCCGGCGATGCACTCGGACTGCTCGGCGACCTCCTGTTCGAGGCCGACCCGCGCGACCGCGAGCGGCTCAGGGACATCCTGATCCAGGCGCGCGCGGCCTTGAGATCGAACCTCATCAATAACGGCCTCGGCACGGCCATGCGCAGGGCGGCGCGCGGCCTGAGCCCTTCCGCCGCACTCGGCTACATGTTCTTCAGCCCCGATACCCTTCGCTTCGTCGAGGAACTGGTTGACTCGTTCGACCGGCGAGCAGACGAGATCATGCAAAATGTTGAGCGCACCAGAGATTTTCTGGCCGCCAGTGCGGGACTGACGGCCAGCTTCACGGGCAGCGAGTCCGTTTT
>JAGYMT010000039.1 GCA_018400335.1 Kiritimatiellia bacterium
TGCAGGTCTCCAACTTGATATCAGGATCATCCGGCCGAAGCTCAATGAACGACCCCATTTCGCAGTAGGCCACCGCGCCAACCTGTTTGTGCAGATCAATCAGACCTTGCTCCACCTCCGTGAACCCGGCAAGGTTGAAAGGAACGTTCCTGTTCTTCTTATACCAATGCGACAGGTCCAGCATCAGCGGCACTTGGTCAGGCCGCTTGCCCTCATAAACAACTCTCACTCTTTCGTTTGGTTTCAATTCATCCTCTGCGCTCTGTGGGGCTCTGCGGGAGATCATCTTCTTCTTTTCTCTCTGTTCCGCAAACGCTTTCCGCTACCCGATCTCCTTCAGCTTCACTTCCCGGCCGTCCTCGTCGCGGCTTTTGACGCCGGCGATCACCAGTTTCATCAACTCAACGGTCTCATCGAATGGAAAGGGTCGTTTCCCGGTCCGAAGGTATGAAACGAACTCGGCGAGCTGCGACTTGAACGGAAAGAAGCTGTCGCTGGAAGCGGCCTCGGCATGCCCCTCCGTGCCGCACAACTGAAGACATCCGAAAGCCCCGAACATATCGGCGACGGCAACGACAACGACATCAGCGCCGCACTTGTGAACGAGATGCACGACATTACGATTCTTGTCTCCTATATTCCTGGCGGAAACGAATCCCGGCCCCAGGATCGGATAAATGCTCTCCAACGCATGAATTCCATATTTTTCCCAGCTCTTCGGCGTGGTTATGCACGCAAAACGCAGTTTGCCGAGATTGCGCGTGGAAAGTCTGAACGGAGCAAACTCCTTGCAATAGCGCATGCAGCTCGAAGACATTATGGCGCGGCCTTCCTCGACCCATCTGCTGAAAACGGCAAGGTCAGCCTCGTTATCGGCCAGAGGCTTGTCAACGAACACTGGCAAACCGGCCTCGACAAAAGGGCGCGCCCGCTCAACATGCTCCGAGCCTCTATCCGTGGCGATGATCACCGCATCCACATGCTCTATCATATCCGCGGAACTCGCAACAACATTCGGAATCAGACTGCATTGCGCCACATGTTCGGCAGTGAAACCGCCGTCGCCCTCGCAAAGGATATGCGTCACTTTAGCGCCGGAAAGACCAAAGCTCTCATCGGGCTCCTTGTTGAGGTACTTAGGGATGCCGGAGAACGGACACTCGCGGGTCATCCTGTCGCGGTCATATCCATTAAAAATGGCGCTCCACGAATACGGATGCCCGTTGCCCTCCGTGCAGCCAACCATGCCCAGACGAATACTCTTCCTCTTGACTAATGCCGATGACTTCATATTTCTTTCCGCGCTGATGAACGCCGACACACGGTCCGGCATGGCGGAAATACCCTTACCGTTCTAAAGGCGCGGTTCCGCCGACATTTTTCAAACGACCTTAACATTCTTTCGACGTCACAGCAGGCGGCGAAAACCCGTGTGCGCAACGGGTCCGCGCAGCCGCCTCTCCACATCGCCGCAAGCAAGCGCATCGGCTATATCCGCGAATACGCCGGACGCCGCTTCATCATACCTGCCCAATACGGCCTCATCATGCGCGAGCGAAGGATATATTGACGTACCGGCGAGGAACCCGCGATCAAGCATGCCCTGCGTGAAAAGGGTCTTCAAAGCCGCGCTTTCATCGTGATCGAATTTAAAACACGCGAGGCATGAATAGCCTGGATCAATTTCAATGGAAACCCGGTGCGCATCCGACCTCTTCCACCAGATTTCCTTGACCCGCGCCCCGACATCGTTCACATGCGCCGGAATATCAACCTGCTCAAATCTCATCAAAACGGCAAGCGCCGCAGCAGGCCCCACGCCTTCGGTCCAGTACGTGCTGCTGATGAACGACTTCTCTGCGCCATCCATCGCCGCGCTCGTCCCGATGACGGCTCCGACAGGATGGCCATTCCCAAGCGCTTTTGCGAAGATCGCCATGTCCGGCGCAATGCCGCGCTTCATGTGCGCCCCCCCATGATGCAGGCGCCACCCGATGCTGATTTCATCGAATATCAACAGCGCGCCCGCTCGATGCGCGCCATCTTTCACGAACTCCAGAAAGCCGGGATCGGGATCGTGATGGCGGCACGGTTCCATTATAACGGCGGCAAGCCTTGTTCCATGCTCAGCGAGAATTGACAGAAAATCTTTCCTGTTGTTGTAGGTAAATGCGACGCAGGTGCCGCGCAGTTCGGAAGGCACACCGGCAGGCTCAAGTCCGGGCAGGAGATGGCCGCGAAGGGAGTCATCCTTTCCCAGATTCGCCGCGAGATACCAGTCATGCCATCCATGATAGCCGCAGACGGCCACGACAGACCGACCCGTGGTTGCGCGCGCAATACGCACCGCGACCGCGGCCATCTCACCTCCGCAGCGCGCGAACCGGACACGCTCAGCCCACGGATGGAGCGCGCAGAGGCGGTCGGCCAGTTCCACTTCCTCCGGCGGATTCAACGTGCACATGCTGCCAAGCCTGACGCGCCTTATCACGGCGCGCGTGACGGATGGCTCCCTGAAACCAAGCAGGCAGGCGCCTATTCCAAAGCTGGACATATCATAATAATGGCGGCCGTCCATATCCCATGTCTCGCAACCGCGCGCTTCATGGAAATAGGCCGGCCACAGGCAGGGAGCGAACATTTCCGGGCGCTTGCTCAACAACTGGGTTCCGCCCGGAATGCGGCGCTTTGCATGGCGATAGAGATCGCCCGTGATGTCGCCGTGCTCCGTCAGAAGCCCCAGCATGCGCCTGGCATTCTCCCCGAAAACATGAACCATATCAGCCGCGTTCAGCCCGAACTCATCAGCCGCGTTCATAAATGCGCGCAGGGATTCAAACCCCACGGAAAACAGCCGGCATTCGGGCGACGACGATTTTGCAGCTTCGGACGAAATCCATATGAACCCATCGCCAGCGGTGACGCAACGGCTGCGCATTTCGGAAATTGGAAAATCACTGCCCCACATCAGACGCCGCGGACCGAAGGCGTCAAGCAACGCAAGAAGGGGTTCGGCCTCGCATATGGCGGATATATCAAACCAGATATTATCGAGATCATTAAGAGCCGCTGCGCCGGCCGCAGCATTCGGCGCATGAAAAGCTCTTCCCCCGTGTGCCAGTATCACGCGCGCGTTGGGAAACCGCTCGCAATGTTCGCGCAGATAACGCTGGTTGCCGGCATCCGCCATTGCTCCCTGACGAACCAGGTGCAGCGTGATCGCCAATCCGCGCTCGTGCGCCATCGGCCACAGCCAGTCGGGAATGTAATCGCCGGGCAGCGCATCCCATGTGGGAGCGCTGACACTGTAAGTGTGATATGGCTTGAAGCCCGCGAGATGCGCGTGCACGAAAAGCGGCTCGATATCGGCGGACTTCATGCCGGGCGAAACAAGCGCCAGCGTTTTACTATTGGCCATACCGGATGTCACCCGGAATATCCATTCATTGACTTTGGGAATAAGAGCGGGTTTCGCGAAGGGAACGGGTATGAAAAGCGCGCCAGCCGCGCGGCCATGGCCCAACTGCCGCTCGATATGCTCGCGCCACACATCATGCGCAACCTCGTCCGGTCCTTGATCAAACGGGCTTCCCGGCGCGACAGAGATATCACGCTTCCTGTAAAGATGCGCGTGTGCATCGAATATCGTTGCGGGAAGACGCGCCGCCAGAGGCACGAATGCAATCTGATCGGCTTTTTCAAATGACCAGAGATGGCTCATGGAACGCAACTTCACCCGTTAGGAAGCATTACGGCCTTGACGACGGGCTCCGTGCCGTTCGCGATAGACTGCATAACTGACTTCGCATTGTCAAATCCAAATGTGTGGGAAATCAACATGCGCGGGTCCACCAGCCCGTTCTTCAGCAAACGGTTGGATATTGGGAAGTTGATCGCCGGCTCCGCGAACGTGGGCCGAAGCGTTATCTTGCGAAAGACCAGGTCATTAATATCCATCTCCACCTTATTCCTGCCGCCGAAATGCAGACCGAAGAAGGTGATTATGCCCCCGAACCGTATGATCCGCAGGGCGTCCTTCATGCTCTCGGGCGGCGAACTCACTATCACCCTGTCCACTCCGTTCGGAAATCTCTTCTTAATTTCATCCTCGACATCCTGTTTCCCGATCTCGATAACCAGGTCGCAGCCGCAATCGCCGGCGACGGAAAATCGGGCACTGCTCGCGGGTTTGTCGTCGCCGAGCCCCGTGATCGCCACGAATCCCGCGCCCTTCAGCTTCGCCAGCTTAGCGGCCATCAGGCCGAGCGGCCCGTTTCCGAGCACCGCGACACTGCCGCCAAGCGGAATTTCCGCGTGAAGCACCGAGGTCAGCGACACGGCAAGCGGCTCGGTGAGACATGCATCGCTGAAATCCATTCCATCGAACTTATCAAGACAGTTGTATCGAACCGACATGTATTCGCCCAATCCCGGCTGCCCCTCCATGTTGAACATGTTCCGGCAGAACTGGGACTGACCGCTCTTGCACGCCTCGCACACGCCGCACATCGAGCAGTCCTCGACGATCACCCTGTCGCCAGCCTTCAGGGTAGTCACGTTTTCTCCAGTTTCCACCACCTCCGCGGCCACCTCGTGGCCGAGCGGCATAGGGTCATCGGGCCAGTCGCGCACGAAGTTGATATCAGTGCCGCACACCCCGCAGGCCATTATCTTGACAATCACATGGTCGTCATCCGCCGGCTGAATATCCTGAACCCGCTCCCGGATGTCGAACCCCTTCTTCCCGAACAGTCCCCTGCTCTTCATTTACCATTCCTTTCGTTATGATGATATGCAATACCGCGCTAACAAGAAGGCACACTCTCCACGGCGGACGCGACGGAGCGCGGCCCTCCGGCTGAAATCGCTCTCAGGCGGCGCCGTAGAGCGAGCCGTCCACGCCCGGGTATATTTCGTCGTCCGCATGGGCGACGGTCTCGTCCAGATTTCCGAACACTTTCTGGAACGCGCCTACGATCTTCTTCATGAGGTCCAGCCCGTTCGGCGGATGCACACCATGCACCACCGTGTAGGTGTCGCACAGCTCTCGTGCCACGGGATACTGGTCGAGGTTGTAATCATACTTGATACCCTTCGCCTCGTTCACGCTCCAAGGGAAGCCCGTGGCGCCATAGCCGAGCTTGCTCTGGAAGAGGTCCTGCCCGGGCACGGGCATCGTCTGCCACTGCCCGACCTGCAATCCCTCCTTGTACAGCGCTTTCTCGATCGCGATCCGGAACCGGCGCGGCTCACAGTCAATCCCGGCCGCCTTGGGATTGAACCGGATGTTGTACATGAAATATACATGCTTGCAGTCCGACGGACAGTAGGGCGGGATCACGCCTGGAATTTTCGCGAGCTCCGCCGTGAGGTAATTCGCGTTAGCAATGCGGGCGGCGTTGTTCGCATCCAGGTGTTTCAGCTGTCCGCGCGCGAACGCGGCGGGCAGTTCCTGGTTGCGATACATGTAGCCCAGGATCGAGGCGTTGTACTTTCGGCGACGGCTGACCTCGTCAACCTCGTCGCCGAAGCAGCGCACGAGCGAAGCCTTTTTGAGCACGTCCTCATCGTTGGTCACCAGAAGGCCACCCTCGCCCCCGCAGAGGTTCTTCAAGGCGTTCAGGCTGAATTCCGCGGCGTCGCCAAAGGTCCCGACCATTCGACCTTTGTATGTCGCGCCGTGCGCCTGAGCGGCGTCTTCCAGCACAAAGAGCTTGTGCCGGCGGGCGATCTTGAGGATCGGATCCATGTCGGCGGGCAGTCCCTGGATGTGGACCGGGATGATGACCTTCGTGCGTTCCGTGATGGCAGCCTCCAGCCTTTCCGGGTCCATGTTGTAGGTTCTCGGGTCAATATCAACGAATATGGGAACGGCGTTCTGGTGCAGAGCGCAGGAACCCGAAGCGAGGAAAGTGAAGGCGGAGGTGATAACCTCGTCGCCCGGCCCCACGCCCGCCGCGGCAAGCGCCATGTGCAGCGCAGCGGTGCCGCTGCAGGTGGTGAGACAGTGCTTGACGCCAACGTACTCGGCCCATTCCTTTTCGAGCGCTTTGCATTGCGGCGCGGTGGCGCCGCATACTATGCCCTTATCAAGAACGTCATTCACGTACCTGCGATCATCCTCGGTTATGATGGGCCAGTTCCTGTAATCCGCGCGGGTCAACTCCGGCTTGCCGCCTGCTATCGCCAATCTTGTCATGACGTTTCCTCCCTATTACCTGTTTTTTTGCATTGATTGTTCCCGCACCCTCTGCAACAGGGCCAGGCTCTGTTCGACAACAATATCACCGGCGCTGTCGTCCATGCGCCGGACATCCGGCTCGTAGCCGCCCTGCGCTATCGCCTCGCGGGTCGGCACATACCCGGCGTACCCGTTTGCCAGCCCGATTATGGCCGTGTGCCTGAACGGGCTGGCCGCCTTGATCTTCATCCCGATTTCCGTGAAGATTTCGCCGGGAAAGCTGATGAAAGCGCAATCGTCAATTGCGATGCAGTTCTGTTCAATCTCGACCGGCCGGTCCTGAATTTCGCGCAACTCCAGCAGAAGGCTGGCCTTGTAATCGTCCCCCACCCCGTCCATGACCGGCTGGATCGCGCCGCCCGTCCCGGCCATCACGTTTTCGGCCCATGCTTTCTCGACATCCGCTATCCTCCGCGGGGGGATGGTGTAGTTGATTGCGCCCATGTCCAGCGCGGCGTCGGCACGGGGAACGATAGCGGATGTTGTGCTCTTCACTGCGGCTGCAAGCGCGCGACCGACCCGCTCAACTCCAGGCCAGTCGCGATCCTTGAGTCCGTCAATATCCATGGTTCCCTGCGCGCCGTTAACGAACATGGCCGTTCCGCCCAGCTCACTCTCCAGCACCGCCTCAGCGAGGCCCGGGTAGTCGGAAGTGATGAGGTAGTTGTCACCGGACATCACGTTGGGATGTCCCGCGTGGTTGAACAGCAGCCCGACGAGCCGCGACTTGTCGCCCGCGGCCGCGGCCTTGAGCACCGTCACGCAGGGATCAATCACGCCAAGCGCGCGGACGATTCTCTCCGCCGGCCATGGCTCCCAGTTCATCACTACGTGGCCGTCATCAGCCAGCAGCCGCCGGTAATGGCTGATCGTCCTCTCCTCGCCCGCCCCGCAACCGACGCTCGCCGGCTCCATCTTGGAGGCCGCCTCGCGCACCAGCGAAGCAATTACGCCAAGCAGTCGCCCGGTGTATTCGTCTTCGCGTTGATTATGAAAACCCACGGTGGCCGGACCTGAATGATTGTGGACGGCGGCTATAATGACGCTGTCATGGGGAATGCCCATCTGCTCATGGATCATCGCCCTCGCCTTCCGGCAGTCATCCGAGGACAAACCGCAGACATCTGCCGACACGATGGCGCAGGCATTTCGCAGATCGGCGTCCGGCGAAAGCACCAGTGCCTTGGCATAGATCCGGTCATGCACTCCGGCGGAACGGTGCGCCCGGATCATGCCGTCCATCCACACCGGCCCGACGGGAGTGATATCCTTCCTCGAAAAACCTGCTCTCATCTAAATATCCTTTCTGCAAGAGGTGATGATCCGCTCCGCCCGATGGACCGTGGGCGCCGTCCTGCCGCGAGAGTATGGATCGCATGCCGGACATTATCGCGCGGACGGGAGCGGGCAACAAGGGAACAATATTGCTATTTTGGATACTCTTTTGCTCTTATGAAGAAGGGGTCGGATTCCCTCGCGGGCGTACTGATAGGAGCATGACCGAAGCGCTGACGGAAGATCTTAGCGAAGTAGCGGCAGTTCTCGTATCCCACGGCGCGAGCCGCCTCGGCCACATTCATGCCGCCCGCCGACAGGAGTTCCTTCGCCCTGTTCATGCGAAGCGCCGTGAGATACTCGAAAAGCGAAAAATCGCTCTCCCGGCTGAAAACGTGCGACAGGTGAAACGGGCTGACTTTCAGTTCACGCGCTATATCATCCAGCGCCAGCGGCTCGGTGTAGCGGGCCTCGATATAGGACTTCGCCCGCAGCATCAGCGCCTCCCGCCGCGCGGCGGCAGGACTTCCCGTGTTTCGCGCCGCCTTGCGTCCGCCCATAGAGCACTCCTGCAGGAGATAGAGGAGCAGCGAGAGAACCTGCGAGCGGACGAGCAGTCGGTGGAATTCATCATCCGCCGCGCGATCCATTCGCAGGTGATTGAACATCCGCGAGATCTCCGATTTAGCGGCGGACGGCAGGCGCCTGAGCCGCGCATTGGTCACGCGGCGGAAGAATTCCTTTTCCGCGCTCCAGGAGAAGAACACCATGAACACCTCGAGCCCCAATGAAGCATCGAAGTCGTCCCTGTGCCACTCGCCGGTTGGAACCACCAGTGTATCGCCGGAAACGGCTTCCACCCGGCCGCGCCCCGCGACAAGGCTCACGCGCCCCTTGATTACATGAAACATCTCGCAACACGGAGTGGTGTGGTCCTTCTGGGAGTAGACCGGATCGAAGATCAGATGGCCCATCGAGTCAACGACAGGCAGTTCGAGCGAGAACCGCGCCTCGATGCCCCGTGATGACGAATCTTTCTTCATTCTGCCCGACCACTCTGTTCAAGCTCATCGCCTGTTTGCGAACCTTCACCCCGGCTCACCAGGTAAGGCGGATCGGAATGCCCGCCCCCGCAAGCTCCGTCTTAATGTCGCGTATGCTGTACTTCCCCGTGTGCAGGATACCCGCTATGATAGCCGCATCCGCGCTAGCCTGCATAAATACCTCAGTCAGGTCGGCCGGCTTCCCCGCCCCGCCGGAGGCGACAACCGGCACGCCCGCGCTTTCCGCGATCATCCGGGTGAGCTGCAGCTCGTAGCCTTTCCTCGATCCATCGGCGTCAACCGAGTTGACGACTATCTCGCCGCAGCCCAGGCCCTCGGCCCGCTTCGCCCATTCCAGCGCGTCAAGCCCGGTTCTCTGCCTGAACCCCCTGACCGTGATCTCGTACCCGCTCGGGAAACGCGCGATATCTTCGTTCCGCACCGGGTCCATCCCCAGCACCATGCACTGCGCCCCGAACTCCTTTGCGCCCTCGGCTATCAGCCCGGGATTCTCAACGGCAAGCGAGTTGATGGAGATTTTCTCCGCCCCGGCAAGGAGTGCGCGGGACATGTCCGCCACGCTCGATATGCCGCCGCCAACCGCGAACGGTATGAACACGGCCCTTGCCACCTCGCGAACCATCTCGATATCAATCGGCCTGTTCTCCGCCGAGGCCGTGATATCGTAGAATACAAGCTCGTCACAACCGTCCTCATAATAGCGAACGGCCATGGCCACGGGATCGCCGAGCACCACGTTATCCTTGAAGCGCACGCCCTTCGTCACCTTGCGGTCGCGGATGTCAAGACATGGAATTATGCGTTTTGTCAACATGTGACAGGTCCCTCATCTCGTCGGATTCTGTTCGTTTTGCGAATTCTCCTGAATCGTTGTGCGTGAGTCAAAGTCCAGATTCAACGCATAGACAGCGTCAAGCATGCGATCGATCTCACGTCCTGGTTCGACCTTCCCGGAAAGCACGACCGCCACATCGATATCCGAAGCGTCGGTTGCTTCTCCGCGAGCATTGGAACCATATACGAGGAGGCGCTTCAATCGCGATCCGTACAGTTGTTCCAACTCGCCGCGCAATCGAACGACCGGTTCAGGCAAGGTCATCTCTTTTTCCCCTTCATTCTTCGCAGCATCACGACAGACGATACTCCGGTTAGCCGCGAAACAAACTGTAATTCTAGCCAACTTCGTTGAAAGATTTCAGGTGTTCAGA
>JAGYMT010000390.1 GCA_018400335.1 Kiritimatiellia bacterium
GCGGCCATAATTACAATTGCTGATTTGGCGGGAGATTTGGCGGGAATGACAAGGCGGTTGCCTTTTGCCGCAGGCACTGCTAGGATTATCCTGCCTTGGCGGAGCCATGCCGAAAAACATTCGCGACGGGATGTCCCGGTCCGTGGAATGTGCGCTCGGAACTGTTCGCCGGGGAGACAGGGACTGCATGAAGCGCAAAGATAACAATGCAAATCAGAATGAACCGCATATGATACCGGACGGTGACCGCGCCGTGAACTGCGCTCGCTCGGAGCGGCCCGCCAGCAACATCCTCCCCTACCTTCTGATCGCGCCTGTCCTCATATACTACATCGCATTCTGGCTGCAGCCGGTTCTAAGCGCAGTGACCGGAAGCTTTCTTGACGGTGAAAACGCCTTCACGCTCCGGTACTACGCAGCGATATTCAGGGACGGGCATTTCTACAGGGCGCTGTTCAACACCGGATTCATAGTGGCGGTATCCGTAACGCTCGAGTTCTTCGCGGCATTCATACTCGCCCTGCTGATAAACACAAGGTTCAGGGGGTCCGGAATATTTTTCTTCATCGCCATGATCCCCATGGCCCTGCCCCCGGTCGCGATAGGCGCGATGTGGTCAAGCGGCCTGGCGGAGTACGGGTGGCTGAACAGCCTTCTCCACCATCTGGGCATGAACGAAACCGGCGGGAGAATCCCGTTCCTGGCGGGAGGACAATTCGCCTCAATGCTCCTCGTGGTACTGGTGGATGCCTGGCAGGTGATACCCTTGATGATGATCATACTGCTTGCGGGCATGCAGAACATGGACCGCGAGATGGAAGAGGCCGGCTATGTGTTCGGCGGCTCAAGGCTCACGGTGCTGCGAAAGATCACCGTGCCGCTGTTGAAGCCTACCATCCAGACAGCGCTGATCCTCAGGATCATATCCGCAATCCAGATATGGCTCATCATCGTAATGCTGTTCGGATTCAGGCGCGTGCCCGTGCTGCTGGAGGAGCTGATCTTTTACAAGGAAGTGCTCAGGGGTCCGGAGGACTTCAAGATCGCGCTCGCGTACGCGGTTCTCGTCGCGGCGATCGTCTCGGCTGCATCCTTCGCATACCTGAAAACATCCGGCGCATTCCGGCGGGAGGTTGGGACATGACCATGACAGTGCACAAGCTTGCCGGGGCCGCGCGGGCAGCGACCTTCCGCGTGATCATATGCGGCATCACGCTTCTCATCGTGATGCCGGTGTTCTTTCTCTTCTCGCTCTCCCTGATGTCGGACGCCGAGGCCTATAACGAGTGGCCGCTTCCCCTTATTCCGTCTTTCCTGACATATTTCAGGATACAGGCCGATGAAAGCGGATATTCCATGGAGCTGTTCAACCGCGGAGAAGGCCGGTACCTCCCTCTCGTTTCCGGCACGGATCTCGACCAGATGCGCGAATTCGTGCGGCGGAAGACCAACTGCAGACTTGACAGGAGCCGGCTTGAAGCCGAGATAGCCGGATTGGCCGGACGGGACGAGGCTTTCTTTTCCCTGCGCAAAAACCTGCTCGCGAATTATGTCACATTCTTCAGGGTGACCGGCGATGCGCTGCCCGCCCTCTTCAGAAGCCTGCAAACGGCGTTTGCAACCATCCTGATTTCCCTTCTTTTCGGCGGCGCCGCGGGCTATGCCTTCGCCAGGCACGTGTTCGCGGGCAGGAACGCGTTGAAGGTGAGCGTATTGTTCGTGCGCATTTTTCCGGCCATAGCCATAGCTATGCCGATGGTGCTGATCCTCTCGCGAATCGGCCTTTACGACAGCCCGCTGGGTCTTGCGCTCGTGTATTCCGTGGGACAGATCGCGCTGACAGTGTGGATCACAGCCGGCATTTTTTCGGGCATCCCCAGAGACCTCGAAGAGGCGGCTCTGGTCTTCGGCGCCACCAGGGCGGGGGCCTTCTTCCGGGTGACGCTGCCGCTCGCCCTGCCCGGCCTCGCGGCCTGCGCAATGTATGCCTTCATCGGGTCATGGAACGAGACCATCCAGGCCATAGTCCTCACGCAGTCGAACCCGACTTTCCCGGTGGTCGTCTACCAGACCCTTGTAGGAGCAAAGAGCATGGTGAACCTCGCGACGGCCGGCGGGGTGGCGATGGCGCTGCCGGCTCTCATCTTCACGTGGATCATAAGGAAGCATATACTGAGAATGTGGGGCGGCGTGAACACCTGAGAAAGGAACCATGGCAACACTGGAAATCAAGAAGATAAGCAGGCGGTTCGGCGCGGCATCTTGGGGCGTGCGGGATGTGAGCCTCGACGTCCGTGACCGGGAATTCGTGGTACTGCTGGGCCCATCCGGGTGCGGAAAGACAACGCTCCTGCGTCTGGTCGCGGGACTCGACGAGCCCACGGCCGGCTCCATACTGATCGGCGGATCGGACGTCACCGCGCTGCCCCCGCGCAAGCGCAACATCAGCATGGTGTTCCAGAACTACGCCGTCTGGCCGCACATGCCGGTGTTTGAAAACATCGCCTTTGCCCTCCGTTTGAAGAATCTGCCGGAGTCCGCCATAGCGGCAACGGTTCGCGAGGTCGCGGACATGGCCAAGATCGGCGCCAATTCGTCAACAGTTCCCCAATAATTGCCGGCAGCATTAAT